>DAOWKS010000050.1 GCA_030643665.1 bacterium | reverse complement strand
TCACATATTATTAAAACAAGAGGATTGGTTCAAATAACAGATGTTATCAAAGTTGAAAAAATTGTTGAAGAAGTGATTTCAAAAAACTCAAAAACAGTTGATGATTTCAAAAAAGGCAAAGAAAACGCGCTTCAGTTTTTAATAGGACAAGTTATGGCTCAAAGCAAAGGAAAAGCTAATCCGGAAATTGTAAATAAAATACTAAAGAAGAAACTGTCTAATTAATTTTTTTGCTTGTTGATAATTTTTAACCCATTGAATTTTTTTACTTCTTTTAAACCAGGTCATTTGACGTTTGGCAAATTGTAAAGTATGTAAACTTGTTTCTTCTGGCGACGATTCTTGATAGCCAATGGTTTGAAGACAAGGAACCCGGCCATATTTTTTAACTAAACCCTTGACCTCATTTTCTAATCCCATTTTGAACATCTTTTTTATGCGTTTTTCTACGCTTTTTTTTATTTCCTCTTTTGATTTTTTTATGCCTATTTCTAAAATATTGAAAAGCGGTTTTCCTTTCCTTTTTTGTTCTGAAAATGGTTTTTTACTAATTTTTGAAACCTCAATCGCCCTGATTAAACGCCTCTTGTTGTCTTTTTCAATTTCTTTTATTCCTTTTGGATCTAATTTTTTGTAAATTCTAAAAAGTTCTTTGACTGATTTTTGTTCCAGTTTTTCTCTTAATTTTTTATTTGGCGCTACTTTTGGAAATTCAATATTATCAACTATTGTTTGAATATAAAGTCCGGTGCCGCCTACCAAAAACGGTAATCTTTTCCTTCTTTGAATATTTTTAATTGTTCCAATAGCTTTTTTTTTAAAAATCGCCGCATTAAACTCTTTATTTGGTTTAATAATATCAATTAAGTGGTGACGAATACCTTGCCTTTCTTTTTTAGTTGGTTTAGCGGTTCCAATATCCATTCCTTTATAAACTTGTCTTGAATCTGCGGAAACAATCTCTCCATTGAATTTTTTAGCTAATTTTACTGCCATTTTAGTTTTTCCAGAGGCAGTTGGTCCTAAGACTACAACAAGTTTTTTAAGCATGTTTTCACGCATATTTTTTTAGAATTTCTTTTAAAATTTTTTCTCTGAGTTTCTTTTCTTTTATTGAAACATTGTCTTTCATTTGAAAGGCGGCCGTTCCGGGACGAGGAGAGTATTTGGCAATATAAGCCATATTAAATTTGATTTGTTTAAATAATTTAACCGTGTTTTCAAATTGTTTTTTTGTTTCTCCGGGAAAGCCGACAATCACATCAGTTGATAAATTAATTTCAGGAATTTTTTCCCGGATTTTTTTTACTAAATCTTTGTATTGTTTAACAGTATATGGTCTATTCATCTTTTTTAAGATTTTATTGTCTCCGGACTGAACCGGCAAATTAAGATATTTAGCCACCTTTTTTGACTTAGCCATAACATCAATTAACTCATTAGAAAAATCCTTTGGATTAGGCGACATAAATCTAATCCAAAAATTTCCCGGAATTCCCTGAATCATTTTTAAAAGTTTAGGAAAATTAATTGAACGGTTAAAGGAGGATTTATAACTATTTACATTTTGGCCTAAAAGCCAGATTTCTTTAAACTCTTTTTTAATTAGATTTTTAACTTCTTTTAAAATCTCTTTAACTGGACGGTAAATTTCCGGACCCCGAGTATAAGGAACAACGCAATAAGTACAAAATTTATTACAGCCATTAGAAATAGGAACATAAGCTCGAAAATTATTTTGATACTTGGGTAAAACTTTAAAGAAAGAAGCTTCATTTTTAATGTCCCAAATTGTGTCAAAGATTTTTTTAAATTTCTTTCTATCTTTTTTTAAAACACAACCAGTGAGGACGGTTTTTAATTTAGATTTTTTGGATTTAAGTTTTTTAAATTTTTGACCAAGACCGAAAACCCTATCAACTGCTGATTGTCTAACTGAACACATATTGACCACTATTAAATCAGCAACATCTATTTTTGAAGCGAGTGAGTAACCAATTTTCTCCAAAACCGCGGCAATTCTTTCCGAGTCAGAAAAATTCATCTGGCAGCCGTAAGTGATAATATAGTATTTCATAAGTTATTTATTTATCATTTCTATCTTATATTAAAAAACAGTCCCGCTCAAGCGGGACTGTTTTTTTATTTGTTACTTCTCCTATGCTTTCTTTCTAAAAGAATTAAAATAAAGAACCGACATCAAATGCAGCTGCTTCTTCAAAAGACGGTGCTTCTATCATTAAATCCGATTTTTTAAGAGAAGGTTTTTGAACAGGAAGTTTTTCTTCTTGTTCTCCTTCTTCTAATAAAGGACCAAAATCTAAGGCTGGTTCTTCCTCAAAATTTGGTTTTTCTATTTTAAGTTCAGAGATAGTAGGTTTCTTTTCTGTTTGAAAAACCGCGAAATAAATTCCAAGTACAGCAACTATTACAATGATTATTAAAGATATAATTTTTACATCCATAAGCATTAATTTTTTATTCTAATTCAGCAACTTCATAAACCAAATCTTGAAGTTCTTTAAATTCTTCTATTATTTTATCTTTTAGAGTGCAATAACTATCCACTTTTGATAAACAATCTTCGGTGATAGCAGATTCACCCGTTATTCCAAATCCGCAACCTATTTCGTAGATTCCGTCACAGACATCAATTGCCTCATTCATTGAGTTTAGAAAATTACTTCTCTCCGTTTCAATTTCACTTAATTTTACTACAACCTCGCTGGTTTCTATCTCATAACTTTCTAATTTTTCTATTACTTCTTTCGCCTTAACTATTCTATAATCAAATACTTCCATATTTCTATCTCTGTGCAACCCTCGGGCCTCTTTTAATAAAGAGGCAAGATAACCCTTATTTTCTACTAAAGCAGAATTTAATCTTTCCATTGCCACCTTCCCCTGACCTGTTAATTGAATCTTTGCTTCTTGCCTAAAATTTGTTATAGTATCTTTCATATCTGTTTTCACACTTTCAATTTTTTCCCAGTCCTGAGTATCAACAGCCTCTTTTAAATCTGTATTATAAGTCGTTACAAACTCTTCTTTTGTTGAACTAAGTATACTTGAATCTTTTTCTATCTCGTCTGTGTAAGATATTAATGCTTCCATACTTATTCTATATTTTTCTACTGTTACATAAGCATATTTATAAAACTGGTCTGCTGAAGTAATAGTGAATTCTTGAGCTACAACTATTGTTCCAGTTATACTAATCAGTAAAACCGCAAATAGAATTAAAAGTTTTTCTTTCATAATTTTTTATTTTATTCTTGTTGTCTCAAATATTTTCGACCTTTATACAAAAAGAAATGATACTACTCCATTATTTTTCGATTTTTTCTTCAATTGGTAAGCCGATTTTTGGCTCTGTTTTCTCTATGTGTTTATTCGATTTTGGTTTATTTTTTTCAATTGGTTCTATCTCTTTTTCTTTTAAATTTTCCAAAATTTCCAGATGTGTTTCTTTTTTTCCGGAAATTTTTTCTATATAATTTTCAAACTTTTTCTGGTCTTCCGGCGACATTTTTTCTAAATCTCCTCTTAATCTATTTAAGACATTTGCTTGTACTTTTTGGATTGATTCTTTTGTTTGTTCAGGAACTTTTTCTTCCAGTTCTTTTAAAATCTCTAAATTCTTAAAGTTCTTGAATTTACTTCCTTTAATTTCTTCCAGATTCTTTTCTAATCTTTCTTGAATTTGTTCCGGTTTATTATCAAGTTTTGTCATTATTTCTCCAAATCTTAAAAGATGGTTATTTCTCACTTCTTTTATTTTTGAGAAAACCTCTTCAGGAACTTGTCCTTCTAATTTTTCTAATACTATCTCATGCAAAAGTTGATGTTTGGTAAGTTTATCTAAGAAACTTTCCACTTCTAAATTTTCTTGCGCTTTTTCTTTAATTTTCTCTGACTGGGTTTTAATTTCATCTATTTCATTTTGATAATTTTCTAATCCCTTTTTGATGATTTCCGGCTTTTTCTTTAATTCAACTAATTTTTTTACTTCAATCAATCTTTCGTTAGCAAATTTTGACTTTAATTCAGCTTTTTTTATCGGGTCAAAAGTAAAGAAAGATTGAATGTTTCTACCTAAATTTTTCAGGAAATAAAACGGGCTGTCCGGCAGAAGATTTGGTTCTTCAATTTCCAAATCCTGAGCTGAAATGTTTTCATCAAGGTTTACTTCCGGGGTTCCGCTTATGCCGCCTTGAGCTAAAACAGCTCCGGCTCCAAGGATTAAAGTTAAGACAGTAAGAGAGGTAAAGAGTTTAGTTAAGTTAAACATAGATGGTTATTTTTTATTATCTGTTTCCATTTTAACCTTTTCTATAAATTTTGGCAATTTTATTAAGCCGATATCACCCTCGCCTCGCTGGCGAATACTCACTGATTTTGTTTTCATTTCCTTATCGCCGACCACTAAAAGATAAGGAATTTTTTGAATTTCACCTTCGCGAATTTTTTTGGAAACAGTTTCATTTTCATCTTTTAATTCTACCCGGCAGCCAATGTCTGAGAACTGTTCTCTGACAATTTTGGCGTATTTTTTATGGCGAACGCCAACTGGAATAACCCAAATTTGGACAGGGGATAACCATAAGGGCAAGGCGCCGGCATAATGTTCAATAAGAACACCAATAAATCTTTCTATGCTGCCTAAAAGCGCCCGATGAATCATTATTGGCTGCTGTTTTTTACCTTTTTTATCAATGTAAGTTATATTAAATTTTTCCGGTAGATTAAAATCTATCTGGAAAGTTGGACATTGCCAATCTCTGCCCAAAGAATCCTTTATTTTAATATCAATTTTTGGACCATAAAAGATACCTTCGCCCGGGTCAATTTGGTATTTCAATCCTAATTTATCTAAAGCGTATTTAAAAGAATTAATTGCTTTTTGCCAGGTTTTTAAAGTTCCAATATATTTTTTAGGTCGTGTAGATAAATAGATATCATACTTCTTAAAACCAAAAGTTTTAAGAATCTTAAGTCCGTATTTTAGAAGTTTCACTAATTCTTCACTTAATTGCTCTTTGGTGCAAAAAATATGAGCGTCGTCTTGGGTAAAGCCGCGAACCCGCGCTAAACCATGCAAAACCCCGGATTTTTCATACCGATAAACCGTTCCCATCTCGGCATATTTTATAGGTAGGTCTCGATAACTTCTGATTTTATTTTGATATGCTTTGATATGAAAAGGACAATTCATTGGTTTTAATAAATACTGTTCTTCATCTATTTGAATAGGCGAGTACATATTTTCTTTATAAAAATTCCAATGACCGGATGTTTTCCAAAGGTCTAATTTTCCAATATGGGGAGTCCAGAGCCAATCATAACCCTGTTTAGTTAATTCGCTATGTAAATAATCTTCTATGATTTTTCGCAAAATTGCTCCTTTAGGAAGCCAAATAGGCAAACCGGCGCCAACTTCCTCATCAAAAATAAATAAATCCAATTCTTTGCCAATTTTCCGATGGTCTCTTTTTTCCGCTTCTTTCTGATAATGAAGATAATCCTCCAACTCCTTTTTGGTGTTGAAAGCAATGCCATAAATCCGAGTGAGCATTGGATTTTTCTCATCTCCTTTCCAGTAAGCGCCGGCAATTTTGATTAGTTTGAACGCTTCAGCGGGAATTTTTTTTGTTATCACTATTTTTTTTCTCATTCTTTTTTCAATCTTTGGCAAAAAAGCAAGAGAAATGGAATTAGGCAAATGAAAATCATAATAGAATCCATTTTCTGTTGTTTGTCCAGCGCCAAGTTTAATGTCAGGATACAATTCCTGAACAGCTGCTGCTAATATATGAACCAATGAGTTTCTAATTATTTTTATCTTTGTTTGTTTTTTCATAATTTTTCTTCAATAATTTCTTCAATTTCCTGGCAGATTATTTTCGGTACTCCGTCGCGGTGGTCAACTCTTCCTTTAACCATAACAATTTTATTTTCCTGAAAAATATCCGGGTTTTGTTCAATAACAGAGGGAAAGACGACTAATTCAATTTTATCTGTTTTGTCTTCCAGTTTGACAAAAAGCATTGGTTTGCCGCTTTTCGTTATTATTTTTTTAATTCCCGATATTACACCTCCGATTTTTACTATTTTGCCGGTTATATCCTGGGAAATTTTGAAAATAGGCAGAACTTTTTTTTCAAAGATTTTTTTGAAATCTTCCAAGGGATGACTGCTGATATATAATCCTAAAAGTTCTTTTTCCCATTTTAATTTTTCTTTTTTTGAGGCGCGCGGGAAAGGTGAAAGAGGCATTCCGTTGTTATTTGTTTTCATTCCGTCAAAAAGTCCTTTTTGGCCATTGGACTTATTTTTTTGCGTTTCTCGGTTCCATTCCAGAAGTTTTTCCAAGTTCTGCAAAAGTTTATTTCTTTCTTCAAATTTATCAAAAGCGCCGGTTTTAATCAAGCTTTCCAATGATCTTTTATTCAGGTCTTTTGTTTCCATTCTCGTAATAAAATCAGTAATAGAACAAAAAGGTGTATTTTTCTTTCTTTCTTCAACAATTGCTTCTACCACATTATGACCAACATTTTTAATAGCCAGCAAACCAAATCTTATTTTCTTTTCATTCGGCACAACGCTGAAATTTCTAAAACTCTCATTGATATCCGGCGGTAAAACCTCAATACCCATTCTCTTGCATTCGTTAATTAAAAAAGCAATTTTTTCAACATCCTGTTTTTCAGAAGTTAAAACAGCAGCCATAAATTCTACTGAATAATTAACTTTTAGATAAGCTGTCCGGTAAGCAATCATTGCGTATGAAGCGCCATGAGAGCGGTTAAAGGAATATTGAGCAAAGGGCTCAATCCAATCCCAAATTTTTTCCATGATTTTTTTATCTATACCATTAGCAACTCCTCCCTGAATAAATTTATCCTTTTGCTCTAAAAGAAGTTTTTTAATTTTCTTGCCAATAGCTTTTCTTAAAATATCAGCTTCCCCCAAAGTAAACCCGGCAAGTTGCTGGGCAATCTGCATAACCTGTTCTTGGTAGACAATTATATTATATGTTTTTTCCAAGATTGGTTTTAATTTCGGATGCAAGTATTGTATTTTTCTTTTTCCCTGCTTGCCGCTAATATAATCAGGAATAAACTGCATTGGTCCGGGACGGTATAAGGAAACCATAGCGATAATATCTTCAAATTCTGTTGGTTTTAGCTGCTTCAAATATCTTTTAATTCCGTCGCTCTCCAATTGAAATACTGATGTGCTTTCTCCTCTCTGTAAAAGTTCATAAGTTTTTTTATCATCCAAAGGAATGTCTTCTATTTTTAAGGATTTGTTTTGCACTATGTAAATGCGGCTTAAAGTATCTTCAATAATAGTTAGATTTTTTAATCCCAACAAGTCCATTTTTAATAATCCTAAATCCTCTATGGAGTACATTTCATATTGGGTAATAATGGTCTGGTCGTTTTGGGTTGGATGCTGGAGAGGGACTGTTTCAGTTAAAGGTTCTTTTGAAATTACTACGCCGCAAGCGTGAGTGGAAGCATGCCGCGCCACGCCTTCTAATTTTTTTGCCAAGTCAATCAATTTTTCCGTTTGGTTGTCTGTTTGATATTCCTGACGGAATTCATCAATTGAAGACAAGGCCTGTTCTAAGGTGAGACCAAATGGAATCATTTTAGCCAAACGGTCGCAAAAAATATAAGGATACTGCAGAGCGCGTCCTACATCTCTTATTACGGCTCGCGCGGCCATTGTTCCAAAAGTGATGATTTGAGCCACTTTATCCCGACCATATTTTTCTCTGATATAATTTATCACTTCATCTCTGCGCCAATCAGTGAAATCAAGGTCAATATCAGGGAGAACGCCTTTTACCCGGCCTGGATTTAGAAATCTTTCAAATAATAAATCATATTTTAAAGGGTCAATGTCAGTAATATTCAAAAGATAAGACACAAGAGAGCCGGCCGCGGAACCGCGCCCGGGACCCACAACAATACGATTTTCCTTTGCCCAATTAACAAAATCCTGAACAATCAAAAAATAAGAAGCAAATCCTGTCTGCTTAATTATTGAAAGCTCATATTCCAATCGCTCAACAATATTTGGCGTTGAAACTTCATATCTTTTCTTTAATCCTTGTTCAGATAATTCTTTTAGATATTCATCAGGTTTTTTGTTTCCCGGCACAGGAAAAAAAGGAAGTTTTGTTTCACCCAGCTTAAATTCAAAATTACATTGTTCAATAATTTTTTGGCTGTTTTCAACCGCTTCAGGCGTATCTTTAAAAAATTCAGCCATTTTTTCAGGAGAATGTATTGAAAAATCATCGGACTTCATTGTCAGTCGTTCCGGATCATCTGGTTTTGAGCCGGTATTAATCAGCATTAAAATATCCTGGGCTTCGGCATCTTCGCTTCGCAAATAATGGCAGTCATTTGTGGCTATGAGAGGAATGTTTAATTTTTTGGAAAAATCAATTAAAACATCATTAACTTTTTTTTGTTCCGGCAAATTGGGATGGTGCTGAATTTCAAGATAAAAATTACCCTCCCCGAAAATTTCTTGGTATTTTAGCGCTAATTTTTCCGCTTCATCAATTTTCTTAGAAAGAATTAATTGGGGAATTTTTCCCTGCAGACAGGCGCTTAAAGCAATAAGTCCCTGGCTGTGTTGAGCCAAAAGTTCTTCATCAATACGCGGCTTATAATAAAAACCCTCAAGATGAGCTTTAGTTACTAATTGCACTAAATTTTTATAACCTTGTTCGTTCTTGGCCAGCAAAACTAAATGATATCTTTTATCGTCAATATTTGGCCGGCGCTGGTCCATTTTTTCATAAGCCAAATAAACCTCTGAACCGATAATCGGTTTTATTCCTTTTGCTTTAGCTTTTTTGTA
>DAOWKS010000052.1 GCA_030643665.1 bacterium | reverse complement strand
TTTACATATTTGTATTTTTCCGGCTCCAGTTTTTTGTAATCAGCTAAAAAAAGTTTTATTTCTTTTTTAATATGTTCTCCCAAATCATTTATGTCCCGAATTTCCTTAAAACGAGGGTCAACTTTTTCTATTGGCACTGCAATAATTTTATTATCTATTCCATCTTCATCTTTCATTAAAAGCATCCCAATTGGCCTGGCTTTCACGATACAGCCGGGAAAAGTAGAATAAGTAGTCAATAAAAGAACATCCAAGGCATCCCCATCTTCTGATGCGGTTTGAGGGACAAAACCATAATCACAAGGATAAAACATAGGCGAATAAAGCACCCTATCCAATTTAAAATATCCTTTTTTTTCATTATATTCGTATTTATTTGGACAGAACTTGGGAATTTCCACTACTACATTGATTTGTTCCGGCGGATTTTCACCGGGAATTATATCTTTGAATAAATTGGTCATATTGTTTTTTTTGTTTTAGTTTTTATTGACCTTGTTGATTTTTTCTTCGGTTTCTTTTCCTCTTTTAATTGTTCCTCCTGACTTCGGACATCAATTTTCCAACCGGTTAGCTTTGCCGCTAATCGGACATTTTGACCCTCTTTACCAATGGCCAAGGATAATTGGTCTTCAGCCACAATGGCTAAGGCCTTGTTTTTAGGAAGGCGTTTGACTTCTATAATCTTAGCTGGAGAAAGAGAATTAGCAATGTATTTTTCCGGGTCTTCGGAATAGGCGACAATGTCAATTTTTTCTCCGCCTAATTCATTGATTATAGCCATTACCCGAGTGCCTTTTTGACCTACTGCGCTGCCAATAGGATCAATTTCTTTTTTTTCGGAAGCAACAGCGATTTTGGTTCTTGAACCCGGCTCGCGGGCAATGGATTTTATTTGAACCTGGCCTGAAGAAATTTCAGGAACCTCCAACTCAAACAGTTTTGAGACCAATTTTGGATAAGCCCTTGATAAAAAAATTACCGGACCCTTGGCAATTTGTTCTACTTTCAAAACAAAAACTTTTAATCGCTGACCGGGCCGATAAAATTCTCCCGGCACTTGTTCCTCTCTTGGCAAAATTCCTAATGTCTTGCCAATGTCCAGAAAAACATTTCTGCCTTCAATACGCTGAACAATTCCGGAAATAATCTCTCCTTCTTTTGATTTATATTCTTCAGAAATACTTTCTCTTTCTGCCTCGCGAATTTTCTGGATTATTACTTGTTTAGCTGTCTGGGCGGCAATTCTGCCATAATCTTTTTTGGGCTCCAAGGAAATGTTTAATTCCTGACCGGCTTTTATTTTTGGTTTAATTTTCTTTGCCTCGTCAAGCATAATATGTTTTTCCGGATTAAAACGGACTTTTTCCGACTTTTCCTGAATTTTCTCCTTCAATTCTTCTAATTCTTTTTCAGAATAAATCATCTTTTTATCAACTACTAATTTAATCTGCCAAAATTTAACCTTGCCTGATTCTGGCTCAAGCTTAGCTTTAATAATCTGTCCCTTTTCTCCATAATCCTTTTTATAAGCAGCGGCAATTGCCGTTTCAATGCTATCTAAAACCTTTGCTAAAGAAATGCCTTTTTCTTCAGCAATCTGAGCAATAGCCGATGTAAAATTTTTTATATCCACGTTTCCTCGCTTCGCTCGGTCAAATGTAAAATTCAAAATGAAAAGTGTAAAATGACAGAGTAAAACGTAAAATTTTTAATTGTTGTTTTTCGCTTTTAGTTTAATAAAAGTGTCCGCTCGGAACGGACTATATATAGTTTATCAAACAGTTATGTTTTTGTCAACCAGCTAATAATTTTTTTTATCCTGAAATCAAATAATGCCTTATCATTGTCAAAGAGAAGCCGATTTCTAATTAAAGCAGATTTATTATTGCCTTTTTTAATTTCTTCCCGCCCTCTGGGGCGAGGCTCGACAAAGTCGGCAATCGGACTTAGCCGTTTAATAAAAATTGGAATTAAACACAACAGAGTAAAAACTCCAGTAATTCCAAATAAGCTAAAATACACTGATAAAATTATGGCAAAAAGCAAAAACAGAATTGTGCCAATAGAAGCATTCCAGATTAAAGCTAAAAAAGCGAAAGGAATTAAAGAAAAACACAAAATTTCCGGCGAGAAAGCTAAAAAAGCGCCGATAAAAGTTCCTATCCCTCTGCCGCCGGCGCCTTTTAAAAAACAGGACCAGTTATGACCAACAACAGCAGCTACCCCGGCAAAAATTTGAATTTCAATCAACAATCCTAATCTCTGAACTAACCAAACAGCTAAGAAACCTTTACCAACATCTAAGATGCCGGTTAAAGCACCCTGCCATTTACCTATATTTTTAAAAACATTGGAGCCCGAGGTTTTTTTCCAGCCAATTTCCAAGATGTTTTTTTTAGCGGAAAAACGAGTAATTAGATAACCAAAAGGTATAGAACCTAATAAATAAGCCAAAAATATAATTAAAATTTCACAAAGGCATATTGCCATGTTTTCTGGCTGGTTTGCTTTCTCTTTTATTTAAAAGCGAATCCAAACATTTAATCAAGGTTTTTCTTGTTTGTTTTGGCTCAATTATTATGTCAACCTGACCCATTTTAGCCGCCTCGGAACAAGACAAAGTTTTTTTGTATTCTTTAATTTTCTCTTTTTCAATTTTTATAGGATTTTTACTGTTTTCAATCTCTTTTCTAAAAATTATTTTTACTGCCTGCTCCGCTCCCATTACTCCAATTTGCGCTCCCGACCAGGCAATTACCTTGTCAAAACCAAGCTCTCTGGAACATAAAGCGATATAAGCGCCGCCAAACGCCTTTTTAAAAATTAAAGAAATTTTTGGCACGGTTGCTTCTGAAAAAGCATAAAGAATTTTTGCTCCATGGCGAATTATTCCGCCATACTCCTGCTCAATACCCGGCAAATATCCGGGCACATCAACCAATGTTATTAAGGGAATATTGAAAGCGTCGCAAAACCTGACAAAGCGGCTGATTTTATCTGAAGAATTGATGTCTAAAACACCGGCTAAAACCTTTGGCTGTGAAGCAACAATGCCAACAAGTTTGCTGTCTAAATAAACAAAACCAACAAGCGCATTTTGGGCAAAGTCCTTTTGAACTTCCAGAAAAGTGTCTCGGTCAAAAATTTCTTGAATCGCCATTTTCATATCATAGGTCTTTTCCTCTTGTTTCGGCACAATTTCCAAAAGCCGCGCGCTCTCCCGCTCAAAAAATTCAGACAATAAACCTTTTCTTCTGGGAGGATTTTCAAGATTATTCTGGGGCAGATAAGAAAGAATGGTTTTTACCTGGGTAAAGCATTGTTCTTCTGTCTCGCTGATAAAATGAGCGCAGCCGCTTTTTTGGTTATGAAGAGCTGCTCCGCCAAGACTCTCTAAGGAAACCTCTTCGCCGGTTACTGTTTTAATAATTTCAGGGCCGGTAATATACATTTGCCCGATTTTTTTAACCATAAAAACAAAATCAGATAAACCCGGAGAATAACAAGCGCCGCCCGCTGAAGGGCCGGCAATAACAGTAATCTGGGGGATTACTCCGGACGCTTTAATCATTTTTTGAAAAATTGCGCCATAACCGTCAAGCGATGCCACTCCTTCCTGAATTCTTGCTCCGCCAGAATCAATAATTCCAACTACTGGACAGCCGGTTTTCAAAGCCAAGTCATAAATTTTAACAATCTTCTTGGCGTGCATCTCGCCCAAAGACCCGCCGATTTTTGAAAAATCCTGGGAATAAAGATAAATTTGCCTTGCTTTAACTTTTGCCCAGCCGCAGATTACCGCGTCCCCGGGAACTTTTTTCTTGTCCATTCCAAACTGAGAAAAACGCGTTTCAACCAATGGGTCTATTTCAACAAAACTGTCTTCGTCAACCAAAAGCTCAATCCTTTCTTTGGCAGATAATTTTCCTTTTTGATGCTGAATTTCCGCTTCTTTTTTATTATTGTTTGTTTTCATAATTTTGAACGAGATTTTAATTGCTGTTTCAGACCGTTTACAATTTGTTTTAAAATTTTTTCATTATTTACTTTTTTGTTCAAAACAATTTCAAGAGAACAAGCAATGTTTTTTAAGTCCTTGGGAAAATCCTTGATATTTGTGTTTAACCCAATGCCTATTATTGACGATTTAACATTTGAACTGACTATTGTTTCGGTTAAAACACCTGCTACCTTTTTTTTACCAATATAAATGTCATTTGGCAACTTAATTAAGGGCTCTAAATTAAAATTTTCTTTAAGAACTCGGGCAATAATAAAAGCAGCTAAAATAGTTAAAGTTTGTAAGTCATCTATATTCCCTTTTGGTAAAATAATTGAAAAATAAAGCCCGCCTTTTGGAGAATACCAAGAGCTTTTGTTTCTGCCATAACCTGCTCTTTGTTCTTCAGTTAAAACTATTGTCCATGGCTTTTCTTCATTCTCCTTTGCTATTTTTTTAGCTAAGGAATTAGTAGAATCAATAATTTTATATTTTAAAATTCTCATTTAATAATTAAAAGAGTGTCGTTGCTTTTTACTTTTTGATTTTTCTTTACTAAAATTTCTTTTATTTTTCCATCATAGTCAGAGACAATTTCATTTTCCATTTTCATTGCTGACAGTAAAATAAGTTTTTCTCCTTTTTTAATTCTATCTCCTTGTTTAACAAAAATTTCTGAAATTACGCCTGAAATTGGGGCTGTTATTGTTTTAGGAGAAAAATCTTTCTTTGGAAAGGATTTAACAGATGATAGAGATTTTTCTTTTGGTTCTTCTTCAAAAATAAATTCCTTTTTGTTGACTTTTATCTTCACTCCTTGTTCTGTTTCTGAAACCTCAATATTGTATTCTCTTCCTTTGAATTTTAATTTGAATTTCATTTCAAGATTATATGTTTATACCTTAGCGAAACAAGGTTCTGCCGAGCGTTAGCAAGGCAGGTTCTTATTTTAATTCATTCTAACATTTTTAATCTTTCAGTCATTAGCCAGTTTGAAGGAATTTCTTTCTGGGAAGAAACCTGTTTTGTTTTTTTCAATGCCTGATAAACCTGAAAAGCAATTTCAGCCAATTCTTTTTCCTCACCCGCTCCCGTCCCGCTTACAGCGGGAGCTGATTCTTCTTCAACTGGCATATGAGCTGCTATGTCTTTAAGAATTCCTTTTTTTTCAATAAAATCAGTGGTAAAATTTCCTTGCTGAAAATCTTTGTTTTTTAAAAGAACCTTGAAAAAAGGCAGGGTAGTCGGCACGCCCTCAATAATAATTTCATCTAAAGCCCGTTCCAATCTGCGAATCGCCTCGTCCCTTGTTTTTGCCCAGGATATCACTTTTGCTAAAAGAGAATCAAAATAAGGATAAATTTCCTGTTGTGGCTGTAAAAAAGTATGTAAGAAAATTCCCTGTCCTCCCGGCGGAACATATTTTTGGATTATTCCAGGCATTGGCTGAAAATCCTTTTGCGGGTCTTCGGCGTTAATCCGCGCCTCTATTGCCCAGCCGTTGAAAGAAATATCGTCTTGGGAAAAAGAGATTTTTTCTCCTTGGGCAACGCGAATCTGCTGTTCTACTATATCAATGCCGGTTACCGCTTCGGTTATTGGATGCTCAACCTGAAGCCGCGGATTAACTTCCATAAAATAAAAATTTTTGTCTTTGTCCAGTAAAAATTCTACTGTTCCGGCTCCTTGATATTTTAATTCCCGGGCAAATTTTATTGCCAAAGAAGAAAGCTTTTCCCTAAGTTTCTCGTCAAGAAAAGGAGATGGGGATTCTTCAAGCAATTTTTGAAATCTTCTTTGAATAGAACATTCTCTTTCGCCAAGAGATAAACTTTTTTCTCCGTCTCCTAAAATTTGGAATTCAATATGTCTTGCTTCCGGCAGATATTTTTCAAGGAAAAAATCAACATCAGAAAAAGCCAAGCCCATTTGCCTTTGTAAACCAAGAGATATCGCAAAAACCTCGCCAAAACTAATCTTGTGCCCGTTAATGACCCGAATGCCTATCCCGCCGCCTCCTTTTTGCGCTTTTAAAACAAAAGGCGGCTTAATTTTTTGAACCCATTTTATTAAATCCTTTTTTGATTTAATCGGTCTGTCGCTTGCCTCTAATGTTGGAATACCAACCTTACGGGCAATTTTCTTTGCCTCAATTTTATCTTCCAGTTTTTTCAAAACCTTAAAATGCGGACCAATAAATTTAATATGGTTTTTTTGGCAGCGTCTGGCAAATTTCCAGTTCTCGGCTAAAAACCCGTAGCCGGGATGAATTGCTTCGGCCTTGCTCTTTTTAGCGATTTTGATTATTCGCTTCTGGTCAAGATATCCTTCAGAGCCCTGTTTTTCCAAAAAATAACATTCGTCAGCTAATCTTGTTTCCAGAAAATTTTGCTTTTCTTCAGCATAGGGGCAAAGAGCAACTGTTTTAATTCCCATTTCCTGGCAGGTCCTGATAATCCGCAAAGCAATTTCTCCTCTATTAGCGATAAGAATTTTTTTAATTTTCATAATTTTTCATTAATAATATATTTAATATAAACATTTTCATATTTATTTAATACAAATAAGGTTTTGAGCAAAGGTTTGAAATTTCGCGCATTACTTGGTCGGTTATTTTCCTTAATAATAAATTATATTCTTTCTGATTCTGGCCTGTTTCTTTTAATAATTGCTGTTCTTCTAAAAAATATAAGGGCTTGCCTATTTTAATAATTCTCTTCCCGAAACCCCTGGCTTTTGCCATCCCGACAGGCACTATTGGAAACCCTGTTTTGAGAGCTAATTCTACTGCGCCTGTTTTCCCTCTTAATAGTTCTCTTTTAGGATTGCTGTCTCCTTCCGGATAAATAACAATAATTTTATCATTTTTTAAACATTCTGCCATTTTTTCTAAAATACTTTTTCTGTCAACTTTTTTTCTGTTTATAATAATTGTATCAGAAAAATAATAAAGCAGGCCTGACTGCAAAAAAAGTTTAAGATTATCCATTGCGCCGATGAAACGCAAATCCTGCATTCTTTTCCTTAAAACATTTCCAATAAACCAATGGTCTAATCCATTAGCATGATTAGCAACCAGAATAAAACCATTTGTCCAGGGAATATTTTCCTTTCCTATGATTTCCTTGGTAAAAAAATTAGTGATGGGAAATAAAAGAAATTTACAAAAAAAAGCGAAAATGGTTTTCATAAACTTAACTGATTGCTGATTTTAGAGCAATAATTTCTTCCATTACTCTGTTAGTGATTTTAATAAGAAGCTGGTTGTATTTTTCAGAATCTTTAGAAAGATTTTTTGCTGTTGCCAATTCTTGTTCAAAATAAAGCGGCTCACCGATGTTGATTTTAACAATCTTTCTTATCTTTAATTTGCCCCCCGGCGGCATTAATTTAAATGTGCCGTTAATTGCCATTGGCAATATCGGCGTACCGGTTTCCAGAAAAAATTTCGCTGTTCCGCGTTTTCCTTTGCCTATTGCGCCTGTTCTGGTTCTGGTTCCTTCCGGATAAAGTATTAAAGTATCTTTATTTTTTAGCGCTTTTATTGCCTGTTCTACTGCTTGTTTTTTTGACCGGCTGTCTTTTCTGTTTATTGGAATTACCCCGGCTAAAAAATACAAAATATCCCGGGCTAGGCCCAAAATTCCGGTGTACATATCAACCTGACCTATAAAATGAAACCTTCTCGGAACGCAAATAAAACCGCAAAGAAACCAATCAAGATGGCTTTGGTGGTTTGAAACCAAAATGAAGTTCCCTCTGGGGACATTCTCCAAGCCCCTTATTTCTTTAAAAAAAAGGAATTTAACGAGTGGCTTTAAAAAGATTTTACAAAGCCAAGAAACCGTTCTGTTCATGTTTTTTTATTTCATTTACTATTTCTTGTATAATCTCCTGACAGCTTTTAATCTCGGAAATTCCAGCGGCGCAAAGTCCGCAAAGCAGGGGAGCTTGTTCAATATTTCCGGCCCCTACTTTTGAACCGGCAAACTTCTCGGCTCTTATTTCTTCGGGAAAAGGATTTTTTTCTTCAAGTTTTAGAATTTTTTCCGTTAATTCGTTTTTTATTACCCGTACCGGGTGGCCGGTAAATCTTGCTACCACTATGATATCTTCATCGGTGGCGTTTATTATTGCTTGCTTGTAATTTTCATGAATTTGGCATTCCTTGCTGGCCAAAAATCTTGTTCCGAGTTGAACGCCGTCAGCGCCGAGCAGCATTGCCGCCATTGCGGTTTTTCCGTTATAAATGCCGCCGGCGGCAATGAAAGGCATTTCTTTTAGTATTTTTTTTACCTGAGGGACTAAAGTCATTGTCGTAGTATTGCCAATATGACCGCCTGATTCAAGACCCTCAACCACCACAGCATCAGCTTTATTATCTTCCATTTTTTTAGCCAATCTGGCATAAGGAACAACCGGAATTACCTTAATGCCGGCTGACTGCAAAAAAGGAAATAAAGGCAAGGGATTTCCTCCGCCGGTAAAAACAACCGCCACACTGTTTTTAATAATGATTTTGATTAAGTCCTCAATTTTCGGATTTTGCAAGAAAAGATTAACGCCAAAAGGTTTGGCAGTTAATTCTTTGGTTTTTCTAATTTCTTGTTCCAGCCAAGAAGGAGGAAAAAAACCCGAACCAATCACCCCTAAACCGCCGGCATTAGAAACAGCTGAAACCAAAATGGATTCAGACACGCCAGCCATTCCTCCCTGAATAATCGGGTATTTAATTCCTAAAAGTTGAGTTAATTTGTTTTTTTCAAACATATTAATTAAAAAAGATTAACCTTCCTTCCTATCTTTTCTCTTTGGGCTTTCCTATAAACAAAATCAGCTGTATATAAATCCTGAACAGCCAAACCGGTGGAATCAAAAATAGTGATTTCTTTATTGTCTTTTCTGCCTTTTTTTTGCTTGCTTACTATTTCTCCCAAAGAAGAATAAATATCTCTTTTGCTAATAATGCCCTTTTTTAATGGAACATTTATTTCTCCTGAATGACTTGCCTGAAGCCAGTCATCAATAACAAGTTTTCCTTTTTTAAAAATTGCCGGGTCTAATTCTTGTTTGCCTTGGGCATCCGCGCCAATAGCGTTGATATGGGTTCCGGGCAAAATCCATTCTTTTTTTATAATTGGTTTGCGAGATGGAGTAATAGTAACCAAAATATTCTGGCTGGCTGCTTCTTCCAAGCCGGCTTTTTTAATCTTAATTTTTTCCTTTTTTAGAACCGCGATTAATTTATCGATTGCTGCTTGATGAATATCAGAAACAAACACCTCTTTTATTTTTCTTACTTTTGTTATGGCGGCTATTTGATATATTGCCTGCTGACCGGCTCCAACCACGCCTAAAGTGCTGGCGTCTTTTCTTGCTAAATAGTTTACCGCTACTGCTCCGGCTGCTCCGGTTCTCATCCCGGTAATATAGGTGCCGTCTAACAAGCTTATTGGCAGTCCTGTTTTGCTGTCATTTAAAATAATAGCGGCAATTACGGTCGGCAATCCGTTTTTAGGATTTTCCGGGTGCACATTGACAATTTTTGTGCCGGCTATTTCAAGTTTGTCAGAATAAGACGGCATTATTCGCAGGTCGCCATTATATTTTTCAAAATATAAATAAATTTTTGGCGGCATCTGAACCTTTTTCTTTCCATAATCATAAAAAGCGCGTTCAACGCAAGCAACAACTTGTTTAATTTTATTTAATGGAATAATCTTTTTTATTTGTTTTTGATTTAAAATTAACATAATTTATTTATTGTGTTTAAACTTAAAAATTAAATAGTAATTAACAATGGCTCTTGTTTTAAAATTTCATTTGCCTCTTCTACTAATTCCTGAATTAATTCTTTAACCGTAGTAATCTTATTTACTCGCCAAACATTAGCGCCGGCAAAAACCAATCCGTTATCCAAGTCGCCTTTGCGGGCGTTTTCCAAAGCATCTAAGATGCAATAACTTTTATCACAAACCATTCCTATACATCCCTGACATTTTTTAGGGTCTGGTTTAGGCGCTTTGCCTGCTAAAACCTTCTCGGTAAAAAGGGTCTTAATCACCCGACCGGGCAGGCCAACCGGCGAATGAATAATGGCAATATCTTCTTTCTTTGCCCTTAAATACAAATCCTTAAATTTCTGGTGAACATCGCACTCTTTAGTTGCGACGAACCTGGTTGCCATTTGGACTCCTTTTGCCCCGGCTCTTAACATTTCAACAATATCTTTTCCATCAAATATACCGCCGGCCGCAATCACCGGTATTTTTACTGTTTTAACCACATCTTTAACAATGTCAATGGTTTTTCTGAATGGATGACCCTTGGGAAAACCAAGATGGCCGCCGGCATCTGAACCTTCAACAACTATGGCCGAAGCGCCCATTGCCTCGCCTTTTTGCGCCACCTTAACCGAAGAAGCCATGGAAAATATAGGCACATTATGTTTTCCTCCTATTTCAAAAATATCGTTTCTAAAACCGGCTCCCTGAATAATTAAATCAATTTTTTCTTCTATAGCCGCTTTGACTAATTCAATAAAATGACCGACAACGCCCATAATATTTATGCCGATAATTCCTTCAGGTCCCGCAATTTTTCTTGCCTGTCTTATTTCCGTTTTAACCTCTTCAGGGTCGCTCATGCCGGAAACAGCAATAATGCCTATGGCTCCTTGTTTAGCTACCTGCCCGGCTAAATTATGAAGCGAAACCCTGGTAGCCATTCCACCTTGAATTATCGGAATCTTGCTGGAAATCCTGTTGATTTTCAAACCGGGCAGTTGAGCTATTTTTATTGCTTTGCTTTTGGCGGTTTTTTTCTGTTCAAGTTCGCTTTTATCTACAACAGCCACGCTAAACCTTACTTCGCATTTTTTTTCATCATCAACCAATGCTTCACTTTTAAAATTAGCAACTTTATATCCATAAAATCCCAAAAGTTCAACCCTATATTTGATTTTATCTCCGGGAAAAATTGGCTTAAAAAAATGAGCGCTCCTGACCTGATAAGCTAAAAGATGTTTTTGCTTATGACTTGAACCAATTTTCTTTCTCAAAAGAATAGTTCCTGTCTGCGCCAAACCTTCAACAACCAAAACCCCGGGCATTATCGGAAAATCAGTAAAATGACCTTTAAAATAAGGGTCATCCGGCGAGGTCTGTTTATAACCGATTATAACATCGCCTTCCAAAGATTCTATCTCGTCAACCCATAAAAACGGGTCGTCATAGGGGATTATTTCCTTGATTTGTTCTTTATTGAGTAACATAATTAAATACTCAAGCCGCCGTCAATATTGACTACTGTTCCGGTAATAAAATTTGCTTTGTCAGAAGCCAAAAAAGCGACTAAATCAGCCACTTCCTCCGGCTTGCCAAATCTTCTCAACGAAGTGAATTTTTTTATCATTGCCTTTAATTCTTCCGGAATAACTTCTGTTAACTTTGTTTCAATAAAACCCGGGGCAATTGCATTAACATTAACGCCTAACGGGCCAACTTCTTTGCTTAAGGATTTTGTAAAACCGATAATTCCGGCTTTAGCGGCAGCGTAGTTTGCCTGGCCAAAATTACCTCGCTGGCCAATTAAAGAAGACATATTGATAATCTTACCCTGTGTTTGAATAATCAAAGGCAAACAAACTTTAGCGCAATTAAAAACCCCTGTTAAATCAATATCAATCACTCTTTGCCATTGTTCCTTGGTCATATTTGCCAAGGTCTTATCCTGGCAAATTCCGGCATTATTGACTAAAATATCCAATTTGCCAAACTTGTTTTTTATTTCCTCAGCCATTTTTTCCACTTCTTCGTATTTTGAAACATCAGCCAAAAAATACTCTGAACCTTCAATTTCGGATTTCAGATTTTTTAGATTTTCCTCTTGGGGCTGAATGTCGTTTAGCGCGATTTTTGCTCCACTGACGGCAAATTTTAAGGCAATTTCTTTGCCAATACCTTGGGAAGAACCGGTTATTAAGATTACTTTGTCTTTAAACATAGTTTTTTGTATTTTTAATTTTTTTAATAATTTTCCAACCTGCTGGTAAAACCAATCCAGCAAGT
>DAOWKS010000040.1 GCA_030643665.1 bacterium | reverse complement strand
TGAAATGCCTAAAAGTTTAAGGCAGTTTTTCAGGACTTGGGCTGTGGCAGCAGTTAGCGCTAATCTAAATTCTTTTTTTTCAGGGGTTTCGGCTTGAATAATGTGATATAGGTTATAGAAAAGATTATATTTCTGGGCAAAATCAAAAGCAAAATTACAAATTAAATTTGGCGCAAAGTTTTCAGCTGTTTCTTGAACAATCTCTGGAAATTTATAAATCGTTCTCAAAATACTTTCCTCCTCTTTTTCCAACCCAAGTTGGTCTAGGTCTGACCTCGTGTATTTTTTAATCGGAGCTTTGGATTTTTTTAAAACGCTTTGGCAACGGACAATTGTATATTGAATATAAGGGCCAGAATTACCTTTTAGATTCAAAATCTTATCCCAATTAAAAATTATATCTTTACTGTGATGTTGTGATAAATCATTATATTTTACCGCTCCAATTCCAACCATTTGAGCGGTTTTTTCTTTTTTTAACAAACCTCTGCTTGTTTCTGACTTCTCAATAATCTTTCCCGCCCGGCTAATCGCTTCTTGTAAAACTTGTTCTAAATGAATGGTCTCCCCTTTTCTGGTAGAAAACTTGCCGTGTTTCCAGCGGACAAGGCCATGAACAATATGAAAAAACTTTTCTTTTTTTGCCCAACCCAATAGTTCTGCTGCTAAAGATAATTGCTTCAAGTGAAGAATTTGGTCGGCGCCAATTTCATAGATAATTAAATTTGGCTTCCATTTTTTCAAACGATATTGAATAGTGGCTAAATCTCTGGTTAAATAAGTCGTGGCGCCGTCAGATTTCAAAAGCATTGAAGGAGGTATATGACTTTTTGGATATTTAATAATTATTGCTCCCTGACTTTTAACGGCAATTTTTTTCTTTTTTGCTTCGTCAATAACTCTTTTCAGCATTTTCCGATAAAAACTTTCTCCGAGGCAATAATCAATTTTTATGTCTAAAAGATTATAAATTTTATCAAATTCTTTCAGTGATATATCCACGCAGGACTGCCAGATTTTTTTTGCTTCTTTATCGCCTTTTTCTAATTTTTTGAACCAATTTCTTGCCTCCAGCACCATTTCTGAATTTTCTTCTGCTTGTTTATGGAATTTAACATACAATTTTTCTAATTTTTCAATCGTCAAATTTCTAAGTAAAACCCTTTCCTTTTTTATTTGACAAATAAGTTTTCCGAATTGAGTGCCCCAGTCGCCTAAATGATTATCGCCAATACATTTCCAACCCAAAAATTTATAGATATTGTAAATTGCCTGCCCGATAATAGTTGAGCGCAAATGACCTATACCAAACGACTTGGCAATATTGGGCGAAGAATAATCAATGAGCATGATTTTACCCTTGCCAACTTTACTTGCGCCGTATTTATCTTTTTCTTTTAAAATTTGCCCTAATTCCTGTAAGAAAAACTCCTTTGTGAGAAAAAAATTAATAAATCCCGGCTTTATTACCTCGACTTTGTCGAGGAATTTCCAATTTTCAGTTTCTAATTTCCAATTTATCAGTTTAGCTATTTCCATTGCTGGTTTTTTTATTACTTTTGCCATCTGCATAGCTATATTTGTAGAATAATCGCCATATTTTTCATTTTCCGGATGTTCAATTAACCCAGCCAGTCCATGGACTGGCGGGGTAAATTTGGGTATTTTTTTCTCTTTCTGCGCTTTTTGAATCGCTTTTTTTATTAAATTCTCTATTTTCTGCCGAATCATTACTGTATTTTACCTCATTTTTCCTCAAAAAAAAAGAGGACGAGAAATAAATCACCGCCCATAGTAAACGAAAGATAAAAATATCACTATCAATATCACTATCCATGGCGAAAGATCTCTTAGCCAATACCAATTCAATGACATTACATATCCATATTTTGACATTTTTAAAAACCTCCTGTTTTTAGGATATTTTATAACTTCGCATTTGTCAAATTTCTACTACGGGGTAAACTAAAATTGATGGCAATTCTGGCTCAAAATAAAAAAGCATATTATGATTATGAGATATTGGAAACTCTTGAAGCAGGTATTGTTTTAATTGGCCAGGAAGTAAAAGCAATTAAAACCGGACACATTGGTCTAAAGGGCTGTTATGTTATGTTCAAAAATCAGGAATTGTTTTTAATCGGAGCTAATATTCCGCCATATCAGCCAAAAAACGCGCCGCATGATTATGAACCGGAACGCCCCAGAAAACTTCTTTTGAAGAAAACAGAAATTAAATCTTTAATCGGAAAAACAAAACAAAAGGGCTTGACTTTAATACCATTAAAGGTCTATACTAAAAAAGGAAAAATAAAACTTTTGTTTGGATTAGCGCGAGGCAAGAAAAAGATAGATAAAAGAGAGAAAATAAAAAAAAGAGATTTTGAACGGAGAAAAAAAGAAATTGAATAAGCGAGGGGGTGTTTAGAATCGACAGAAATTTTTATTAAAATAGGCAGATCGAGCATACTAAAAACTCGTTAAACTTTTAGTAAAAAATAAGTGATAACTTATTTGAACAACCCGTCCTCGCCTACGCTTAAATAGGCGGGACCATCTAATCTGCTGATTCTCAATAAGTAAAATTAGGTGTCATATTTTTTGAGATAGATAGTCGTTTTACCTCAAACGGTTATTGAAAAAAAGAGGTTAGAAATATTAGAGTTTTGTCTGTTTTCTATCTAATATTTTGAAAATAAAAATGGACTAAATCTGTAGAAATATTTTGATAATATT
>DAOWKS010000043.1 GCA_030643665.1 bacterium | reverse complement strand
CCGGTATTCAGTATTTGCACGAGTCAACCAATTTTTTAATTTTCGGCGCGATTGACGAGTTATGGCAAAATTCAAAAGGGGAGTATAGTAGTGTTGGTTACAAAGCAACGGCAAAAAAAGAAGAAATTACAAAATTGGATAAGGACTGGCACGAGGGATATAAAAGGCAGATGGAAATTTATCAGTGGCTTTTGAGGCAAAATAGCTATAAAGTTTCTGATACCGGCTATTTTGTTTACTGCAACGGCATTGCCGACGCTGAAGCTTTTGACCAGAAATTGGAATTCAGAGTTAGTTTAATTCCTTATCAAGGCAATGATGATTGGATTGAAAAAACTATTCTTGATATTTATCAATGCCTAAACAGCGATAAAATTCCAGAAGCCGATTCCGAATGCGATTATTGTAGTTATATCAATTCAATTAATGGACATAAATAAAAGGGAAATAGGAGGTTATTTTTTTGACTTTTTGATTTGGAAAAGGTAAGGTATAAAATACAGCACATAATATAAAACATAAAAGGAGGTAGAAAAAAATGGAAACAATGTTTAGAGAAGAAGATATTGTCGTCCTTGATTTTCCTCCCAACGAATGGCTGCCTAACTTGTTTGATATAGAAAACGCTGAAAAAAGAATAGAGGGTTTATTGATTAATGCCAGAAAAGGAATCTGGAGATTGGATAAAAAAGAAACTTTCATCGGAGAAGAATTGTGGCGTTATGATGGTTTCTTTTCAGAACAGCTAGTCGGCGTGTATGACCCTACTGAAAGATTTTTTGAACTTAGAGCGTTTAAATTGATAAGAAAAAGAAAAGAACTGTTTCTATACACTATTAGATAAACTCGTAATAATGCCCATTGCCGGGCAATTTTTTTTATCGTTCCGCTTGCAGTGAGGCGGTTTTTTTTGGTAAAATACAGAAAAAGGTCGAATTTTATTAAGTTTTAAATAGAAATTAGAAACTATGGCTAATAAAAGTCAAAAAAAGAAAAACGAATGGAAGGTAATAACAGATAACTATAAATATGACAAAATCATTGCTGAACATGCAGAGAAATGGGGAGTAGATCCTGATTTAGTGAAGAGTATAATTAATGTAGAGTCTTCATTCAAGCCAAATGCAGTTAGCGCTAAAAATTGTAAAGGACTGATGCAATTATCAAAAGATGCAACTTCTACAATTTGGGGCGTCCAGGCAGATGAAAAATGGAGGGGGATATATGACCCAGATATTAATATTGAGACGGGGACTAAATATATCAAAAAATGGTTAAATTACTATGAAGGCGATGTGAATAAAGCACTTGCGGATTATAATTGGGGACATGGTAATCTGAGAAAATGGCTTGAAAAATATAAGAACGATTTGGATGGTAACCTTGACAAATTACCAAAAGAAACCAGAGAGTATTTTGAGAAATATAAAAAAGCAAAAGAAGCTTTTGATAAACAAAAATCCGAAGAATTTGGCGAATGTCATTGGATAACTAAAGATGGTAGGCATATTTGTATAGAGAACAAGTGATTTTAAAGAAATTTACATAAATGAAAATAGTAAACATACTAAAAATAAAAATGAAGTGGTGGATTTCGCTTTTAATTTTTCTTTTTTTTTAGCAGTTTGATGGTTTTATTAGAAATTTTGATAATAAAATAACAGAAAAGTTCATTGCTGGGCAATTTTTTTTATCGTTCCGCTTGCAGCGGGGCGATTTTTTTCTTGTAAAAAACTTGACAAAATATTATTAATATTACAAAATATTTTAATAAGTTCCTTAAAAAGATTTGGATAGTCCAATTTGTTTATCAGTCTTTTGATAAACTTAGAATTGATAGATAAATTTGACTATCCAAAAAAAATAAGGGTAGTTCAAATAGAAGAAAAAAAGGAGGCAAAAAGAATGGAAGAAAAAATGTTGGAAGTATTGGAAGAAATAGCAGAGAGATTCGGAACATCGGTTTATGCCTACGAAGAGCAAAAAATCAGAGATAAATTCAGAGAATTAAGCAGGAGCATTATCTGGCAAAAAAAGATGTTGTTGTTTGCAATGAAAGCCAATAGCAATCGTTCTATATTGGATATATTGAAGGAAGACGGAGCAGGTGTTGACGCGGTTTCGCCGGGAGAAGTTCATCTGGCCTTGCAGGCAGGATTTAAACCACACCAAATTCTTTTTACGGGCAACAACATTACTGACGAGGAAATGGAATTTGTTGAAGATAAAGGAGTTACGCCAAATATTGATTCTCTTTCAAGACTGAAAAAATACGGAAAAAGATATCCCGGGAATAAGGTATACATAAGAATAAATCCTGATGTTGGCGCAGGACACCATAACCACTGTATTACCGGTGGCCCGAAATCAAAGTTCGGCATTTGGTACAGCGATACAGAAAAGATATTAAAAATAGCCAAAGAATACGATTTGACAATTGTTGGTATTCATCAGCACATCGGCTCTCAGATATTAGACGGAAACAAATTTTTGGAAGCAATGGAAATGCTTTTGAAAGTAGCGCCTGAGTTTGAACATTTGGAAGCCATTGATTTCGGCGGAGGATTTGGCGTGCCATACAGTCCTTATGAAAACCCGTTGGATATAAAATCGTTGGGCGAGAAGATTTCAAGCCGTTTTAGTCGTTTCTGTGAAGAATACGGTAGAGATCTCTTGTTGATTTTTGAACCGGGCCGTTATTTTGTGGCTGAAGCAGGCCATTTCCTGACAAGAGTTAATACGGTAAAAGTCAATCCTGACCACAGAAAATTTGTCGGAGTAGACAGCGGTTCCAATCAATTCCCAAGGCCGATGATTTACGGTTCATACCATGAGATTATCAATGTTTCTAACCCAAAAGATGTGTTGGAATACGTTGATGTGGTAGGAAATGTCTGCGAAAGCGGAGACAGATATGCCGAACAGCGAGTAATCTCATCAATAAGAGAAGGCGACCTTTTAAGCATTGAAAATGCCGGAGCTTACTGCTTTAGCATGACTTCAAATTACAATTATAGAGAAAGGCCTGCTGAAGTTTTGATAATGTCGGACGGAACCCTGACATTAATCAGGAACAGAGAATCTGTTATGGATTGGGAGTGAATAGAAAATGGAGACAAAAAAATGTTAAACATAGGTATTGCAGGATTTGGAAATGTAGCGCGCGGCATTTTGGCAGCTGTAGAGAAATGGCCTGATGTAAGCGTAGAAATGGTTTGGACCAGAAGGCCAGAGCAAGTGGAAAAGGAACTCAAAGAACAATCTATTTTTATTCCGACGCAGGACAGCAAGAATTTTTCTTTGCCAAAAGGAATAAATATAGACGTGGTAATTCTATGCGGTGGCTCCAAAAAAGACATACCGGTTCAGGGACCTAAATTTGCCGAACATTTCAATACAGTGGACAGCTTTGACACGCATAAGAAAATTCCGCCTTATTTTGCGAAAATGGATGCCATAGCAAAGGAAAATAACAATGTTTCAGTAATTTCTGCTGGTTGGGATCCTGGCATTTTCTCTTTTATGAGATTGCTTGGGAGCGCATTTCTGCCGCAAAGCAGGATTTATACTTTCTGGGGAAAAGGAATCAGCCAGGGACATTCAGATGCAGCGAGAAAAGTTAAAGGTGTGAAAGACGCTCGCCAATATACCATTCCGATAGAGGAAGCAATCCAACGGGTGAGAAACGGTGAAACGCCGAAATTTTCTACAAGAGAAATGCATAAACGTTTGGTTTATGTAGTACCTGAAAATGGAGCTGATGAAGAGAAGATACGGGAAGCCATAGTTACGATGCCGGATTATTTTGCCGAGTACGACACAAAAGTAATATTTATAACCGAAGAGCAAATGAAAAGAGAACATACAGGTTTTCCGCACGGAGGATTTGTTCTCACAACAGGAACTACCGGTAAAGGCGATAAAAACAGGCAAATTTTTGAATATGGGTGTACTCTCACGAATAACCCGGAGTTTACAGGCGGTGTATTGATTGCCTGCGCAAGAGCGGCTTATCGGCTGAACGAGGAAGGAAAGAGCGGAGCATTTACTATGCTGGATATTCCTTTGGGATTGTATTCGCAATATTCTGACAAGGATATCCAAAGACGGTTTTTTATGTAATCCGTCTAAAATACGTGAGGTTTTT
The DNA here is from genome assembly GCA_030643665.1 of bacterium. Taxonomy (GTDB): domain Bacteria; phylum Patescibacteriota; class Minisyncoccia; order Minisyncoccales; family JAGMAB01; genus JAGMAB01. The sequence continues at coordinate 11,742 of DAOWKS010000043.1, read as the reverse complement.
TACTCACGTTTTTTTTATCGTTTCGTTTGCAGCGGGGCGGTTTTTTGGTAAAATGAGATAAAGTCGCCATATATTTATTTAAAACAGAATTTACGTAACTTACGCATATTTCATGTGCGTAAATTTTGAAAGATACTAATATGAAAAGTTTTGGCACAAAATTTAGAATATATAAACCATTTAAAATTGAACATTTGGCTGTTCCTGATGTCAGAACTAATTCAGGAACAAAATTTTTAAACCGGTATGGATTGCAAAGAGAAAAATTAACCGAAATTATGCCTATGGATAAAGCCCGTATTTATAAGATGCGAAGGGGAGGAGAACCGCATCCGCTTAAAGTAGTCGGTAAAAGTCGGCCGCTTGATAAAATTAAGAAAGAATTGAATAAGGTGGTAGTGGGAGTGGCGCCGGGGGCCAATGTTTATCAAATTCCATCCAACCAGCCAGATTTAGATAAGTCAATCAAAAATACGCTTGGTGAATTTAATTATTATATTGTGGAATTAGGACTAAATGTTATGCTCGGCAGGCAGTTTAAAATTCCAGAACTGCTTTTTCAGATTGATTTGAAAAGTGATGGTCAAAATAAAACAGATGTGACTGCTTACGACATTGCGCCGGATAATAAAATCAAACATGTTAAAGTTTTGAGTGGGAAGATAAATTTAGGGGTAAATAAACTTTTAAAACTCATTCCCTCACCAATTGGTCAAATAGTTTCTGGTTTAATTGAGATTGAAATTAACCCATGGGAATTTGATTGGGGTTTTAATAAATTTATGATTGATGCTTGTGGTAGAAAAAATTATCATCTTTATTGGAGGGTTTACAAAACAAACGTAATTCAAGGTTTTAATCCATGTATGATTTTGAAGGTTAGAAAGAATGTTAAGAATATTTCTGCCAGTGCTAAATGTATATATAAACTCAAAACCAATTGGTGGGATATTACACCGGACATTAAAACCAATGCTCAAAAAATTAAAATTTGGCCGATGTAATAAAAATAGTTTGAAATAAAGGTGTTTGAGTTGAATGCAAAATTTGTTAAAATATGTTAAAATAAAATAATATTATTGAGGTTTAACCTTAAAGGTCGAATTTAATTAAATAAAAAAGGATGTGAAATATATGATAAAATTTATTCAAAAAAAAGGTAAGAAGAAAGCAGAAAAAGGAAAATCTAAAAGGGTGCAGACAAAAAATAAAAGATTCCGGAAAATGAGGGATTTGACACCGGAAAAACAAATGAGGCTCATTTCCGGAACAATCCGTGATCAGGGAAAATGGGACAAAGCAGTATCAAAGCTGGATCATAAATTGCTAAAAGAGGCGTTGTCCACGCTTAATCAAGGAATGAAATATATGGTTTCTGTAAAACGTCCCGAGCCAAACACCTTTAAGATTGTCAAACAACAAACTAAGTATATCGCTCTTTCCTTCTTCAAACATCTTGATGAGACAGGTTTCACTAAAGTATTTTGTAAAGTTGCACCCCTCTTTGAGGACTTTTCTTTTGAAAAAGGGTATCATTTGCTCTTAGACGATATACAGTTGTTTAAAAATTTAGGGTTTCCACCGCACCTTTGGAAAGCATACTGTGCCTATATCGACAAGCATAAACAGAAATTCTTTTTGAAAATAAAGAAAGAAGGTTTTAGATTTATGGATTTAGCGCCCATAGTAAAGGCAAAAATGGAGCTAAAAAACGATCCTATCAGGAAACAGTCTCCATTCAACTGGTCATGTGGTATTGCTACAGGTATAGGTGTTGTAATAGGAATAGCAAATGCAACTGCGGCTGTCCCTTCTGTCGGTGTTTCTGTAGCATCTGTCATTGCTAGTGGGGTTGGGATAGGATATTCTGCCGGAGGAGGCGGAGATGAAGATGGAAATGGAGGAGGTACAGGAAGCGGATCAGGCGGCTAAAATTATTCATAATATATATTCATAATATATATTCATAGAAACGGCGACAATTTAAGAGATACGTAATGAATGAAAACGATTACGACATTAATTTCAACTGCCACAAGATCGATAGATAACCAAGTTATAACTGAATCACTTTGTGAAACAACCTTTGCAATTGTTGAGTTTTGTAACAAGATAAAAAAACACTCGCTTCGTACTTCTTTGGAAAGCTATGGACTTGTGTGTTCGGATCGTCTTAATGGCTGGGTATTGCCCGATGCTGTTTGGAGTAGAATTTGTTTAAAGTATCCTAAACTTAATCTTTATCCTTTAGGAGCCATTGCAGAGAGAGCTACTAAGAAAACAATTGTGAGATTGAGTTTTTTTGGTAGTGGAAAAAATAGTTTGAATATTGGTGAGAAAGAACTTTTAAGAAATTTGAGGATTTCTATAAAAAGTTTGCAAATTAAAGGAGTATTGAAACTTTTTTTAACTGAATATTTTTTTGAGATATGTATTGACCAGAACCGTAGAACTTGGAAAGATTTGAAGTTTGATTTGGGATTTTGGTATAATTTTTCAAAAGATGGATATTTTATTTCTTTATCAAATGAGCGAAAATTAAGACAGACGCTAGCAAACCAGTGTGAAGAAAAAGCAGGGATATTTCTTCCATTCCTGAGGAAATGCATAAAAGAGAGAAATTTTACACGAAATAAACAACGAATCAGCGACGGTTTTATTAAAACCTTTGGAATATTGTTGTCAAAGAGGGAAAATTTAAAAAACCTTTGCAATTCTTTTCTCAACGTTATTGTTGGAACGAAGTCGCTTTCAGAACTTAGGAAATCCTATGTAGTAGATAAAAATGCGAAGCGTTTCTTACTTTATACAAAAGACCCGAATATTTCGTTTTCTTTTGATGTCTTAGAACATTTATTTGGTCATCCCATTCATTCGCTTATTAAAGATTTGCTTGATATTGGAACAACAGTGTATATGGCAGATCTTTATACAAAAAGGGAGTTTAATTTAGAAAGGCGGGTGAGTATTCTTATGCCGGTGCGGCATCCCCATATATGGTCTAATGCGCAAAAAGAATTAGAACGCGCAGTTTCATTTCTTGGACGGGATAATTTTAGTATTAAATTCATCAAACACAAAGAGAAAACAGATAAACTTCGCAAATTTTCTGTTAAATCAGATAATCGATGCGTCTGTCTTTTTTCAGGAGGCCTGGATAGCTTAGCGGGAGCGGCATGGGTTCTTAATCATAAATTAGATCCCATTTTTGTCAGTCATTATTCTAGTAATATATTAGTCGGAATACAAAAGTCATTGATAAGCCAGTTGGAAAAGATATATGACAGGCCACTTCAGCATTTAAGTCTTCGTGTCAGTAAAACAGGAGACAAGAAAATTAAGAACTCATTGTCAGCCCCATTTAGGTCTGTTATGATTCAACACCTGCGATCATTTTTGTTTCTATCTTTAGCCACTGCCGTTGCTCTTGAATCTAAAATTAAAAAAATATATGTACTTGAAAACGGACCCGTGGCTCTGAATCCTCTGTTTTCCGAGGCCCGTGTAAACACGCGAACGACGCATCCTTGTTTTTTTGCGCGTTTTAGAGAACTTGTTAAAGCTGTCTTTGGAATTGATATTATTATAGAAAATCCATTCCTCTATCGCACTAAGGGTGAAGTAGTAAATATTTTAGCGGGGCAAGAGTTGCAGGAGTTAATTGCAAAGACAGTTTCTTGTTGGAATTGGTCTAGAATACCGCTTTGGGCAAAACAGAGAGGCATCAAAGGGTTTAAAGGGAGACACGATGGCGAATGCATTCCATGCATCATTAGAAGATCAGCTGTGCATTACGCACATCTCTGGGAAAAAGACGCCAAATATCTTACTAATGTTTTTAATCAATTTTCTGAATTACAACGAGATAACAAAACTATGATTGCTGATTTTCTTCGTTTTTGTCTAAACGTGAGGTCTCTTCCCGACACTAAACTTCTTTTTTATGCTCCAGACCTATTCGTGTACGAAAAAGGAGTAAACACTCAAAAACTTGTAAGGATGTATAAACGACATACAAGACAAGCGATTGACTGCTTTCGAGCAAGATCTAATAAAAAGTTTCAGAGAATATTTGCCTCCGCATTTAAGTAACAGTTAAGCTTACAATTTAAAGAATTTTAAATTGCCCTTAGCAGAGATAGGAGTTATTTTTTTTATATCGCACAATAAAAAACCAAAGGTGGGTTTAGTAAAACCATAAAAACCAGACCTATGCTTCTTATTATCTAATATAAATTGCTTATCGGTATGATATTCTACAACTTCTTCAATAGTAGCTTTTCCAACAAGAGCTCCAGTTACTAAAGAATCTGGATATATTCCAAACTCTTTACATGCTCTTCTATCTATAATTTTAGAAGCGTGAATATAAAATTCTCCTCTAAAACTTGTAACCCATTTTCTAGTTTCAATTGTTTTTTCACCTCGCAAAATCAGTTCAGCCCATGGCTGTCTAATAGAAAGCGCTACAATTGTATCTTTAAGATTTTTTTTATTCATTTTTTTTGTAATATTATTATAATATTATAACATAACTTACAATAAATTGAAAGTCAAAAAGCCCATCGCCGGGCAATTTTTTATTTCTCGCCAAGAAGGCGGTTTTTTGGTCCTCCTTCGCTTGTAAGCTTCGGGTTGACACAGTAGAATAATAATATGATGGAAAAATTATTAAAGAGGTATTTTGGCCATAAGCAATTCAGGCCTTTTCAGGAGGAAGTTATAATCAATGTTTTGAAGAAAAAAGATTCGTTTATAATTCTGCCAACCGGAGGAGGGAAGTCCCTTTGTTATCAATTTCCGGCTTTGGAATTCAAGGGGCTTACATTGGTAATTTCTCCGCTTATTTCTTTGATGAAAGACCAGGTTGACGCTTTGAAGTCCAATGGCATAAGAGCAGAGTATATTAATTCATCACTTTCTTCCAAAGAAATTTTCCAAATTCAAAAGAAGCTCTCGGAAGGAAAGATTAAAATTCTTTACGCTGCTCCGGAGCGGTTGTCATTGGAAACCTTCCGCAGTTTCTTGCAAGGTTTGAAGATAGACCTTATTGCGGTTGACGAGGCGCATTGTATTTCTGAATGGGGCCATGATTTCCGTCCGGATTATCGCAATCTTAAATTCCTTAAAAAGCAGTTTTCAGGTGTTCCAATTATCGCGCTCACGGCGACGGCCACGCCGGAAGTGCGGAAAGATATTATAAAACAGCTTTCTTTGGACAAGCCCAAAATATGTATTTCCAGTTTTGACAGAAAAAACCTGAGTTTTTTTGTTCTTAGGAAAAGCGGTTCCCAAACTTTTTATAAACTTCTTGAACTTCTTAAAGAGCATAGAAATGAATCAGCAATTGTTTATTGCTTTTCCAGAAAAGACACCGAGGATATTGCGAATGATTTAAACATAGAAGGGTTTAACGCCCTGCCATATCACGCCGGACTTAACAAGGAAATTCGAAAACATAATCAGGAAATGTTTATTCAGGACAAGGCGTCTATTATGGTAGCGACTATTGCTTTTGGCATGGGCATTGATAAGCCGAATGTCCGTTTGGTTGTTCATTATACATTTCCCAAAACACTTGAAGAATACTATCAACAGATTGGCCGAGCCGGAAGAGACGGGCTTCCCAGCAAGTGCGTTTTGTTTTATTCTTATGGTGATAAAATGAAGCATGAATATTTTCTTGAGCAGATTAGCAGTCCTGATGAACGAAATCATATCCAGGGAAAAATAAATCAGATTGTGGAATATTGCGAAACTATAGATTGCCGCAGAAAGTTTTTACTTGGATATTTTGGAGAGGAATTTTCCGAGGAAAATTGCGGCGCTTGCGATATTTGTTTACAGCGAGGGTAATAACAAACTGCTAATTTTTTGATAGAATAGAATAAATTTATGACCAGAAATAAAAAAATTAAAATTTTAATTACTTTAATAATAGTGATTATTATCATAAGTGGCGGTGTTTGGTATTGGTATAGTCAGATTCCTCGTTGTCCCGAATCTTGCGATGATGGAAATCCTTGTACTCAAGATTTTTGCTCTCCTGAAACTAATTATCAATGTGAGCATTCGCCGATAGTCGGGCCTACCAAGGGTTGTAAGGACTTGGTAGAAACCTGTAAACAATATCAATGTGTAGAAGAAGAGTGTCAGATTGTTGTTTTAGCAGATTGCTGTGGGAATGGGAAATGTGAAGCAGGGGAAGATTGGGAAACCTGTCCTCAGGACTGCGAGCTTTGCGATGATGGAAATCCTTGCACTCAAGATATTTATTCTTATAAAACTGGTAAATGCTCTTACATTAAGTTAAACGGAAAACAGCCGGGCTGTTCAGCTAAAATAACTTGCGGGAGTTATATCTGTCAGGCAGGAATATGTCAGATAGAATATAAATCAGATTGTTGCGGAAATAAGATTTGTGAAATGAGCGAGACCTATGAAACCTGTTCAACAGATTGTCCGAATTGCGACGATAATAACCAATGTACAAAAGACCATTATGATTACCATCAGCATAAATGCGTAAATACTCCAATTCTTGATGTCATTTGTTGCGGCAATAGTGTTTGCGAGACGGGGGAGACCTATAAAAACTGCGCCAAGGATTGTCCGAATTGCGACGATAGCAACGAATGCACAAAAGATAGTTATGATTATTATGAACAAAAATGCGTTAATGAGATTATTGTTCCTTGTTGCGGCAATGGAATATGTGATGAAGACGCTGAAGCATATTCAAATTGCCCAACAGACTGTCCAAACTGTGACGACAATAACGAGCTTACCGAAGATAGTTTTAATTACGAAACTCAGAAGTGTGAGCATGTTACTCCTCCATCGGTTACTGTTATCTTGCCCAGTGGAGGAGAGGTGTGGGATATTTATGGGAAGACATATGAAATTAGTTGGAGCTGTAAAAACATTTCTGAAAACAAACTTTCTTTTAGATATTTTGTTAATATACACCTTCTTCAAAACGGCACCCTTTATGGAGAAATTAGCAAAATTGCTATCGGAGGAATGTCGGGTTATGTCTATCATACCATTGGTGACGGATGTGTTTGGAGAGGAACACAGACTTATTCTTGGAACCCCGGAAATATGAAAGGGGGCGCAGGTCCAGGTGATAACTTTCAGATTAAAGTAGAGTTAGAAACTCTTGAAGGAGAAATAATTGTAAGCGATATTAGTGAAGGTTATTTTAGTATTATAGAGCCTTGATTTTAAAAAAGATGATTATATCTAAAAAACAATCAGGTTTTGCCCTGCCAATAGTTATTTTAATAGCGATGACTTTAATTGTTGCAGGAGGAACTGGCTATTACTTTTATAAAACTTCACAAGAACAGAAAGAACAGGCAGTTGATGGGGCTGTAAATTGGGAGATTTATCGGAATGAAGAATATGAATTTGAAATACAATATCCGCCAGAGTATTTAATAAAAGAAACGTTTGAAGATAAAAGCATTGTTTCGTTTGGAATTCTTGAGCCTTCTCTTGTCACTGGAGAGCCTTTTCTTTCCCCCTATTTAGTTATATGGATATTAAATAATCCTAAAAATTATACTCTAGAGAAGTTCTATAATTTTTACAGTCTTCACGAAAATGAAAAGCTAATGGAGACAGAGGTGGGAAAGCGAGTATATTCTTATTATAAAGAATCAGATTCTATTGAATCAATAGAAATAAACGGAATTTCTGCTGTAAAATTTTGGGTTGGTGACTATTGGAGAACGACCATCTCTATTCCTTATAAAGATAAAATTTTTGAAATACACGGAGGGACAAAAGAGGAAAAAATCTTTAATCAAATGCTTTCTACTTTTAGGTTTATTGAAAAATGAACTGTAAAAATTTTTTAAAAAAAGAAATAAGATTAAAATGGTAACATAAGGGAGCCCTGTAGATTATTGGCGGCGGAGGATAAAAAACAATAATTTAAAGTTTATGTATACAAAAATAGCGTCAGTTATTGAAATACTAATAGGATTAGCAATAGGAGGATTTGGAGGATTTATATTTTGGCTTTCTGGGAGCATCTCTGGCCCTACAGCAATTTTCGGTCTCATAATTGGCGTACCTATGATGCTTTTGGGCATTTCTTTAATCATTTTTGGCTATAAAAAGGCATGGTTGCCATCAGTAGTAGCATTAGTAATAACGATTGCGTTATTTACTATGCTTGCGTTGGGGCTTAATTCGCCATTTTGTTTTTTGGGTAGTGCCAGTGGGATTATTTGTTTAATATTATTAATATTGGGAAAAATAAAAGGGAGGAAAATAAGTATCTCTTGGAAAAAAATTATCATTGTGGTTTTAATTATAGCCGGAGTAGTAGGATATTATTTGTATAGAAATTCACAGCGGCCGGTATCACTACCGGTAACATTTCCTAAAATAGAAGAACTAGTAGGGCCTGAAATGTCTGAGTATAAAATTTATAAACATAAAATATACGGCTATGATATGATTTCTTCGGAAACCCCTATTTTAGAAGTTATTGTTTTTGACGACCAAAATGAAAATGGAATAATGGACTCTAACGAAACAGGGCTGGAAAATATTCATCTTGACGAATATCGAAATGATGAAATTTTAGAAAAACACAAGTATACTTTAATTCCATTTTAAAGATATGGTAATAAAGTGGCAGTTCAGTCAAGAAAAAACAGGGATGTTCCTGTTTTGTTGATTTCGGAAATTGATAATATAGATAGTTGACAAAAATCGCCAGAAAGGCGGTTTTTTGATAGGATTAACTAATGTTTATTAAAGAAAAAACTAATTTGAAGAATATTTTAATTGTGGTGATTTTAGCCCTCCTTGTTGGTGGAGGGATTTTAGTTTATACAAAGCAGACCATAAAAGAGTTAAGTTTTGTTAGCCATTTTTCAGAGATAAAAAAGTCAGAAAAAAAGCTCATCTGTTTAAAATTATTTGAAGAAGTGAGAGAAGAACTAATTTCTAAAAAAACTGATTTTTTGGAAGTTAATCTTACTAAGATGAAAATAAGGCTTTATAAAAAAGGTCTTGTGACAAAAGAGGTTTCTATTTTAACAAAAGGAGATTCTCAAAATTGGGGAGGGTCGGCAGCCGGATTATATCAAATTATATCCGGGAATGAACTCAGCTTTTCGGTTGTTTCAAATGTTTATATGCCATATGCTCTTCGTTATTACGGGAAGTATTATATTCACGGAGAGCCCTATTATTCCGAGGGATGGCAGCTTGATTCTTCAATTTCAGGAGGTTGTCTTCGTCTGAGCAACGAAGACGCAAAACTCATTTATGAATTAACCGAAATAGATATGCCTGTTTTAGTGATAGATAAAGAGAAAGATAACTATGACTATCCCAAGCAAAAATTATCCGAGTTTCCAGAAATTTCCGTCCGGAGTTATCTGGTAGCAGATTTACATTCAGGATATGTTTTTGCCGAAAAGGATTCTCAAAAACGACTTCCTGCGGCTTCATTAACAAAATTAATGACAGCTGTAGTTGTAGCCGAGAATGTGAATTTAAGAAAACCTATTTTAGTAAAAGAAAAAATGCTTGAAACTTATGGTTCTACCGAAGGACTGGAATTCGGTAAATGGTTTGGGGTGGTGGAGTTGTTTTATCCTCTTTTGATAGAATCTTCTAATGACGCCGCCGAGGTTCTTAGTTATTTCTTGGGCAGAGAAAAAACTATTAAACTAATGAACGAGAAAGCTGAAGCTATTTTAATGGAGCAGACAGAATTCGTTGATCCTTCTGGTTTTGCTCCCGAAAACGTTTCCACGGCCAAAGATATTTTTTATTTAATCAGATACTTATTGAATAATCGTCCGCCAATTTTAGAGATTACCAAAGGAAAAGAGGTATTGAGTTTTGGAGAGGTTGATTTTGAAATTGAAGATTTATGGAACAAGAATGTTTTTATTAACGATCCAATTTTTGTTGGTGGAAAAACGGGTTTTATTCAGGCTTCTAAAAATACAGCTGTCTTTATTTTCCGTTTTTTCGCTCAAGATAATACAGAGCGTAATATAGCCATCATCCTTTTGGGTTCTGAAAATAATGAGACCGATACTCAAAAAATTTATAAATGGCTTCAAGAAAATTATTTTGAAAAATAAAAAACATAGGACGGTTTTTTATTAAAATGAAACATATGACCAGAAATAAAAAAATCGCCAATTTGGCGGTTTTTTGTTTACACTGAATCTATTGAAGTGGTATGATAAAAATAATGAATAAAGGAATATTATCAAAATTAATAGATAATTGGTTAAAAAATAGTTTATGAAAAAAGATATAAAAACAACTGAAGAGAGATACAAAATTTTATTTGAAAGCGTGAAAGACATTATTGTAATCCTTGATAAGAAAGGCCGGATTGTTGACATTAATCCGGCGATTAAAAAATTAAGCGGATTCAATCCAAAAGAAATAATAGGACGTTATTTTCAAGAACTTAAAATACTGACGCCCCAAAGCAAAAAGATAATCAAAGAAAATCTTAGAAAACGGCTAAGGGGCGTAGTTACCGCTTCTTACGAGATAGAGGCAAAAAGCAGAAACGGAAAAAAATTGACAGCCGAGGTAAATGCCGTGCCTTTTGTAAAAAATGGGAATATTGTCGGCTCTTTGGCTATTTTGAGGGATATTACCGAACACAAGAAAGCAGACGAGGCGCTGCGCGAGAGCGAGGAGAAATACCGGACTCTTGTTAATAATGTTAACATCGGCGTCTATAGAAATACGGGCGGATCTCAAGGGAGATTTATTCAGGCAAATCCAGCCATAGCCAAGATGTTCGGATACGGTTCCGTGGAGGAGTTTATGAAGGTTTTTGTTTCAGATTTGTATCAAGATAAAAAAGACAGGAAACGTTTTGTGGATGAAATACTTCGCGCTGGATTCGTCAAAAATCAAGAACTGCGTTTGCGCAAAAAAGACGGCACTCCTATAATCGCTTCCTGCACCGCGAAGATTCAATATGATAAAAACAACAACATCAAATGGATGGACGGTGTTATAGAAGATATCTCCGAACGTAAGAGCAAAGAGGAGGCGAGGCAAAGATTTGTTGAAATTGCGACACATCAGTTGAGGTCGCCGCTTGTTTCCTGCATCTGGACGCTTGATTTTTTGAAGAGCCGTTTTGCGACAGATTTGGAACCGGAAGCGTTGAAATATTTGGAACAAATGAACGAACACATAGAAAAGCTTTTGTCTTTGGCAGAAGATTTACTGAATACGACCAAGATTGAATCCGGACTTTCCCTGTCTGATGTTAAAAAGATTTATTTGGGCAAATTTATCAGCAGGATTATTCAGGCAAATCAAGCCCTTCTTAATCGGAAAAAAATAACAATAAAGGCGGATTTCAAAAAGCATTCAAGAATTTTAATAGAATCTGATTTAACAAAATTAGACGATATTGTGGATAATTTAATTAACAACGCCATTAAGTATTCCAGAAACGGTTCAGAAATTCAAATAGGATGCCGCAAATTCAAGAAACATTTGATTATCTATATAAAAGACAAAGGCATTGGCATTCCGGAGAAAGAAAAAGATAAGATTTTTGATAGATTTTTTAGAGCGAGCAACGCGGTTAAGCAAAACATAAGCGGCAGCGGCTTGGGCCTTTTTATCGCCCAAAGGTTTACAGAATTGCTGGGCGGCGATTTGTATTTTCAGTCGCGACAAAATAAAGGAAGCACTTTTTTCCTAAAACTCCCCCTTAAAATT
>DAOWKS010000035.1 GCA_030643665.1 bacterium | reverse complement strand
GATTTTTCCAAAGCCCCGATAGGTTGTCTGGAAATTCCTGTAAAGGTGACTCCAAAAATTTTTCCCAAGCTAGACATATAATCCACCAGTAAAACAATATGACGAGGATTAACGTAACCTTCATAACCAAGAACATCAACAAACTCTTTAATCAAAAAGGCTCGTGCCGCTTCGATCCCCAAAAGATTTCGAATTTCGTGAACATTGTTGGAATAGGTTCGGGTAGAATCGATATCTTTTCTAGCAAACAAATCCAAAAGATTTGAAAGCGCGGCTGGCGCAAGAGATTGTTGCTATCTATCATAATAAAGAAGCGGCAGTTAAAGCAGAAAAAGAGTTTAACAGGGTTTTCAAAGAAAAAAAATTGCCATTAAAAATTCCTGAAATTAAAATCAAGAAAAAAATCTTAGATATTCTTGATTTATTGGTTCAAACAAAACTTGTCTCTTCCAAGTCTGAGGCAAAAAGATTAATTTTACAAAAAGGAGTAAAAATTAACAGGGTTATTCAGAAAGATTGGCAAGAGGCGATTAAAATTAAAAAAAAGATGCTCATTCAAATAGGGAAAAGGAAATTTATCAAAATTACTTAATTCAGCAAAAACCCTCCCGCTAAAAGCGGGAGGGTTTTTAATAATCTACTCAGTAGATTCTTCTCCACTTTCTTCTTTTTCTCCACCTTCTTCTTTTTCTTCTGTTCCTTCTGGAGTTTCTGTTTCTTCTTGGCTAGTGAAAGAAGTTAAAACTTTTTCTTCGTAAATCATATTTTTAATTATTTTTTTAGGATTATTTTTGTCAATTATCTCGACCTTTTCAGTTTCATAAAGATTATAGGTTTTTGAGAAATCTTGTCAAGCCCTTTTTACGTTTTCTTTGAGAAAAAAAGTAAGAGCAATAGCCAGAGCGTCAGCCACGTCATCCGGCTTGGGAATTTCTTTGAGCTTAAGAATTTTTTTAATCTTTTTTTGTACAAGAGTTTTTTCTGCCCGTCCAAAACCTGTTATTGTCATTTTAACTTCCAAAGGAGTAATTTGAAAAGCCGGAATTTTGTTTTTGGCCGCTGTTAGAAGAATTACTCCTTTTGCCTGGCTCACCGGCATAATTGTTTTTGCGTTTATGAAAAAATAAAGATTTTCAACTATTAAAGCGTTTGGCTGATATTTTTTTATTATCTTGCTTAAATCATTATTTATTTTTTTCAAACGGTCAGGGGTTGAAAAATTCGGCGTGGTTTTTATTAAACCGTAACCCAAACAGCAAAATTTAGTTTTTACTTTTTTTACTACGCCATATCCCACGCGGGCAGTACCCGGATCAATTCCAAGTATTATCATAATTTTAAGTTAGAGTATATTTCTTGGACCGCGTCATTTTCGTCTAACGCTTCAAATAGTTTCTCGCAGGAATTTTTTATTTTTTCATCCTTTTCTATTTCCTCTTTTGCTACCCAGTCCAAAGACGCGGATTCTATTTTAATGTTTTGTTCTTCAAGATTTTTCTTTACTTTTTCTAATTCTTCTGGTTTAGTATAAACATCTAAAAAATCATTATGCCAATAAATATCTTGGGCGCCCGCCTCAATCGCTAATAATTCTAATTCCTCTTTTGGTTGCTTATTTATTGTAATACATCCTTTTCTTTCAAAGAGCCATTTTATAGCGCCTTCTTTGGTTAATTTACCTTGATGCTGGGTTAAAATTTGCTTGATTTCTCCCAATGTCCTGTTTTTATTGTCAGTAATTCCTTCAATAATTATGGCGGTTCCTCCGGGCCCGTACGCTTCGTAAATTACTTCTTCTAATTTTGTTTCCTCTTCTAATTCACCTGTTCCTTTTTTTATTGCTCTGTCAATATTGTCTTTGGGCATATTATATTTTTTTGCCTGTTCAATGGTTAAGCGCAGCATAGAATTTGTTTCCGGATTTCCGCCTTTTTCTTTTGCGGCAACAGAAATCTGCCGAGCCAGTTTGGAAAAAACCTTGCCTCGTTTTTGGTCGGTAATCTGTTTTTTATGCAAAATTGTTTTAGCGTGAGAATGTCCACTCATATTATTAATTCTATTAAACTTTTAATCATTTTTCAATTTCTTTTTGAAAAATAAAATTATTATTCCGGAAGATATAGCTAAAATTAAAGCAATACCTAAAATATGGGAAGAATTTGAAGATTTTGCCAACTCTTTATTAAGAGAGGCAGTAAACTTTTCTTTTTCAATAATAAAAAGGTTATTATCTTTTTTAGGTTGAGATTCATTTTGAAATAGTTTATTTTGGGATTCCTGTTCAGAAATGATATTAACAGAATTTGGGGTTAAGATTGAACTCCATTTCCATTCTGATTCAAAGCGGTTATATGATTGTCCTAATGGCGCTTTTTCAAACGTAATTTCATCTCTTATTTTTTCATTGGGCTGAAAAAGTTTCAGACCATCACCGCTGTTATTTAAGGTAATTTTTGTTTTTGGTCTGTCAAGAAGTAAAAAACCTTGTTTTTCAATTTTCGTTCCTTCGGGAAAAATATAAGTTTTTGTTCTGCCAATAGTATCAGTTATTTTCCAGTTAGAGATGTCAACTTCAAAATCATTTTTATTAAAAAGTTCGAGCCATTCATTTTCAGCGTCCGGTCCTTCAGGCGAAGGAAGAATTTCATTGATTATAATGTTGATTGGATAAGTAGCAAGTGTAGATTCAGATGTCTGGTGTGTCTGGTGAAGCCTGGCTTCACCATCCTTTTCACTATCTTCTGTTAATTTGCTGTTTTCAGATTTTGGGGTGCCACGCGGATTTTGGCTGGTTTGCCAGTTATTTAATCCAATTCTTTCCATTGTCTGTTTGGTTTTATTATCGCCGCTAAACCAATTATCAGAGCAAATAATTTCATCAATTATGTTAGAATTATCATCAATAAGTTGGAGATGTTCGCCGCTATTATTTAAAGCGCCGGTATAAATTTGGTCTGCTGAAATATCAGGAAGAGTATTATCATCAGTTCTTTCTAAGAGATAAAAACCCTTGTCTGAAATAATACCGGTTAAATTGATTTCTGGTGTTCCATCAATAGCTTTTAGAAGCCAGCCTTCAAGATTTATTGAAGAATTAGTGTTATTATGTAATTCTATCCATTCATCAGCGCTGTTTATTTTGGTTCCCATCCAGGCAATTTCGTTAATTACAACGTCGGGGAGCGTGGCGGCAAAAACAGAACAAGGAAGGAAAAATAAAAGTAATGCTGTGATAGGGGTTGACAAATTATTCATAATATTTTACAATATGAATATACACAACAGCCCCATGGCTGGGGATCTGGAACTTTTCTTAGTCGGATAGATTGGCTTAGGCGAAACTACTCCTCAGAAAAATTCTAAATTTTAGACGCAAGAACTAAATGGATCCCCAGCCATGGGGCTTAATATTACGAGCCAACTTTTCTTTCCACTTCTTCTATTGTTGTGATTCCTTGTAAGACCTTGATTAATCCATCTTGATACATAGTAACCATTCCCTTTTTTATTGCCATTTTTCTTAGGTCGGCAATAGATGGATTTTCTAAAATGAATTTTTCCATTTCATCATCTATTAATAATATCTCTAAAACTCCGGTTCTGCCCTGAAATCCGCTAAAATTACAATTTTTACAACCTTTGATTTTAGGAATTTTTATATTAACGTCTAATTTAGGCGTTTTTGTTTTAGCGTCTAAATCAGACATTTCTACTTTTTTAGGAACTTTACTAAAAGCCATTTTCAATTTTTTAAATTCTTGAGGAGTTGGCTTTTCAAATTTGCCGCAATTTTTACAGATTTTTCTAACCAATCTTTGAGCAATAATCATATTTATTGCCGGTCCGATATTAGAAAGTTCTGCTCCCAAAGCAGTGAGTCGGGTTATTGTGCCGGCCGCGTCATTAGTATGTAAAGTAGTCAGGACTAAATGTCCGGTAAGGGCCGCTTGCAGAGCGGTGTTGACAGTTGCCGAGTCCCTTATTTCTCCCACTAAAATTACATCAGGGTCCTGTCTCATAATTGACTTTAATCCATTGGCAAAATTATATCCTTTTTTAGGATTTACCTGGGTTTGAGAAACTCCTTTTAAATGATATTCAATCGGGTCTTCAATGGTTATGATTTTAATTTCCGGCTTCTGAATTTTTTTTAAAAAAGCGTAAAGAATAGTGCTTTTTCCGGAGCCGGTAGGCCCGGTAACAATAATCATTCCATTCGGCTTATTAATTTCTTTTTCGCAGATTAATAACAAGTCCTTTCTAAAACCGAATTTTTCTATATTGATTAAATTTCTCGGGTCTAAAATTCTTAAGACGATTGATTCGCCGTATTCAGACGGCAGAGTTGAAATTCTGGTTTCAATTACGGTCTCCCTAAGGGAAAAAGAAAATCGGCCGTCTTGAGGCCGATTAGTAATATTAAATTTAATTCCTGACATAAGCTTTATGCGCGAAAGTAAAGATAAATATATTTGAGAATCAATGTTTACTATTTCTTGCAGAATCCCGTCAATTCTAATCCGGATTTTTACCAAGTCCTTTTTTGGTTCAATGTGAATATCAGACGCTTTAAGAAAAATTGCTCCGCCTAAAATAATTTCTAAAAGTTTGCTTATGTTTTTTAACAAAGAATCCTGTATTTTTTTCTTAAAACCGGAAACATCTTTTATTTCTTTCTCAATTTCTCTTAGATTAGCCGGAGAAATTTCTACGCCTTTAATGTTTTTTTTTTGAAAACTCGGTCATAAAGGTTTAGAATAAGATTAAACTATCTGAATTATTTTAACTTATCTAATTTTTAATAAATTGTCAATCCTTCAGCAGGTTCAGCATTAAATTATGAACCCAAGAATTAAAATTTTGTCTTCTAATTTTTCATTACATTCAAAATTATGGAAAAAGAATATTTAACCATTAGTCAGTTGCAGACAAAAAAAATAGGCAAGATTTTAGCTAAGGAAATTTTGAAAACAAAACCTAAAAAAAATGCCTTTGTTTTTGCTTTGAAAGGCGATTTAGGCAGTGGTAAAACAACTTTTTTACAAGGATTTGCCAAGGGACTGGGGATAAAGGAAAAAATCACCAGCCCGACATTTGTAATAATGAAGAAATACGAAAACTTTTACCACATTGACTGCTATAGAATTTATAAGTCAAAAGAAATTCTTGATTTAGGATTTAAAAACATTATTGGTAACCCAAAAAACATCGTGGCTATTGAATGGACAGAGCGAATAAAAAAAATCCTGCCCAAAAACACAATCTGGCTCAATTTTGAATTTTTAGATAAAAATAAGAGAAAAATTATATTAAGAACTCCCGCTTTCAGCGGGAAACCTTGATTACTTCGTAATTAAGATAAAATATGGTTAAAAAAAAGCGGCTCATCATTATTGATAGTAATTCTGTTATTCATCGGGCTTATCACGCCTTGCCGCCTTTGACTACTAAAAAAGGCGAATTAGTTAACGCTATCTATGGATTTTTACTGGTTTTTTTAAAAGCAATCAAAGAATTTGAACCGGACTTCATAGCTGCTTGTTTTGACGTTCACGCTCCGACGTTTCGCAACAAACTGTCTAAACAATATAAGGCAAAAAGGCCAAAAGCGCCAAAAGAACTTTATCAGCAAATTCCAAAAATAAAAGAGATTTTAAAAAAAACAAACATTGCGGTTTTTGAAAAACCGGGCTATGAAGCGGATGATTTAATCGCTACTATAGCAAAAAAAGCTCCGCAAAAGCAGATTTATCCGGAAATAGAAATCTATATTTTTAGCGCTGACTTGGATGTTTTACAGCTTGTCAATAAAAACACCAAGATTTATGCTTTTAGTAAAGGGATAAAAAATGCGGTTATTTACAATAAAGAAGAAGTGGTTAAACGTTTTGGCATTTTACCCAAGCAAATAGTTGATTTTAAGGCCTTGGCTGGCGATGCCGCTGATAATATTCCAGGCGCTACTGGCATAGGAAAGAAAACAGCTGCCGGATTGCTGCAAAAATTTGATACAATAGAAAACCTGTTTCAGATAATAGAAAAAAACCAGGGACAAGAAATTAACTCCCGGATTAGAGAAATTTTAATAAAAAACAAAGAACAGATTTTTTTATCCCGGCAGTTAGCCCAAACAAAACAAGATGTCCCTATTGATTTTAATTTGAAACAATGCCAGAGCCAAAAATTCAACCGACAAAAAGCAATAGAGATTTTCAAAGATTATGGGTTTCATAGTTTGGTTAAAAGATTGTATAATGACGAAAACAACAATAATAAAATTCAGGGTTTGCTTATAGAATAAAAATGATATAATTTGAAAATAAAATTTTCTATAATAAAAATATTTAATAAATTACGTTGAAAATAATTTATGTTCAAAAAAACAAGAAGTTCAAACTTCGACAAATCAGAATTAGAAGTTAGGGTGTTAAAACGAACAAAAGATTTAGAGAAAAGAACTAAGGAATTGGAAAGAGTAAAAGAGGACTTAGAAGAAGCCAAGGCAACTTTAGAAATAAAAGTTAAGGCAAGAACCAGAGAATTAGAAGAAGTAAATAAAAGCTTGGAAGAAAAAGTAAAAGAAAGAACAAAAGCGTTAGAAGAAAGAGTTAATGAGTTAGAAAGATTCTATAAATTAACACTTAGCAGAGAATTAAAAATGACAGAATTGAAAAAAGAAATTATGAAATTAAAAGGTCAAAGAAATTATGAAAGATAAATTTGATGTTATTATAATTGGAGCCGGGCCAGCCGGGTTAAAATGCGCTGAGCAATTTAAAAATTCAAACCTTTCTGTTTTATTGATTGAAAAAAACAAAATTATCGGCCCTAAAATATGCGCTGGAGGATTGACTAATTTAAGCGCAAAAATTGATTTTCCTGAATCGCGGATGCGAAGTTTTAATCAACAAATTTTTTATCTAAAAGATAAAATATATGAAATTAATCTTATATATCCTCTTAGGGTTATAGATAGATATGACCTTGGCCAGTATTTAGTAAATAAAATCAAAGATTCTAAAAATATTACTATCTTAAAAGAAACAATTGCAAAGGAAATCAAAAAAGATAAGATAATCACTAATCAAGGAGAATTTTATTATAAATACTTAGTCGGGGCGGACGGCTCCTATTCTTTAGTAAGAAGGTTTCTTGGCTTAAAATCAGAAATTTCAATTGGTCTGCATTATAAAATTCCTAAAATAACCGATAAGATTAAGTGGTATTTATATCCCAAATTATTATGGTCTGGATATATATGGATTTTTCCCCATAAAGATTATACTGATATCGGCGTGTTTTTTAACCCTAAATATCTTTCTATAAAAAAAGCCAAAGAAATCCTAAATAATTTTTTGAGCAAAAACAATTTTAATTATTCCAAACAAAATTCGGAAGCGGCTCCGTTAAACTCTCTTTACAAAGGATGTATTTTTAAAAATATCTTTTTAATTGGAGACGCAGCCGGTTTAGTTTTGAAAACAACAGGTGAAGGTATTTCTTCTGCTTTAATAAGCGGTCAGGAAATAGGCAAGAAAATACTTAATCCAAATTATAAAATACTTAATCTTAATAAAGTTTTAAAAATTAAAAAAAGACAAGAAATGTTTATAAAAGTTGTTGATATGTTTTCGTTTATACAAAAATATTTTTTACAGATTTTTGTTAATCTAATGAAAATAAAAAGATTCCAATTGTATTTTGGAGGACAAACTTGTTTTAAAGATTAATTGTTTTAAATATGCCTTATTTTAAAAGATTTTCAAAAGTTCCTTACACTATAGATATAATTCTTTCTGTACTTGGTTGGGCAGGATTGAGCGCTGCTCTTGGATATTTTCTTATTCTTAGCCAGGCTGATTTTACAACAACCGGCACTAAAGATATATTTGTTTTTACTTTTCCTTTATATGTTGTATTAGTGGCGTTTTTTACCAGCATAGAATATGGAAGTTTGAGATTTTTTGGAATAAAAGTAAAAGAAGGAAGAAGAGAGTTGCGGGTTCTAAATGATAACATTAAAAACAGGCATATTCTTTCTAATCTTTCCACTAAAACATTAAAGGAGATATTTTACGCCCTTGCTGAACGACCAAGGGATTGGTTTAAAGCGGTTGAAGCCGCAGGATTAGTGGTTCTTTTAACCCTTTTAACAGAATGGTTGGTAAGTGGGACAACAACAAATCTTTTTATTATTTTGGCAAGCGGCTTGATTTCTATATTTTTATTGGTAATGTTTGCAAATTTTTTTGCCGAGCGTTTCATTTTTCCTACTTTAAAAGAATGCAGAGAGTTTTTGGCAAAAAGAGGCGAGAAAATTAAAGAACCTTATTCTAAATTTAATAATTTTAGAACAAAATTAAATCTTCTTTTATTAATACCAATTATAATTGTTTTAGTGATTTTAATTTTTATCGCTCCTTTTAATTTAGAAACCATAATTTTTTCTTTAATCGGACTAGGTATGGCAACAATAATAAGCAGAGTATTATCCTTTTCAATATATCAGGCGTTTTTAGGAATTAGAAATTTTGTCAAAGAATTGCCAAAAGAAGAAAAAACTTTATTTTCTACCGGAAGTTTAGACACAGAAATAATTGATTTATCTGAATATCTTAATAAAGCGGCAAATGAAGTTTATGACGTGAGGACAGAAATTGAGAAATCAAAAACTATGCTTCAGGAAAGAGTTAATGAATTAGAAAGATTCTATAAATTAACAGTGGGCAGAGAACTTAAAATGGTGGAGTTGAAAAAGCAAATTCAAGAATTAAAAGAAAAATTAAAAGATCTGAAAAAATAAATATGAACTCCCAAAAAGATTTTTTCCAATCTGAAGAAATTCACCCTGTTAAATCCAGTTCCGCTAAAAGCGAAACTGGTGCAGAGCAATTTAACGGGTTAAAGGAAAAAAGAGAGGAGAGAATTGCTTTATTAAACATATTGGAGGATATTGAGGAATCTAGAGAAAAAATAGAAGAAGAAAAAAATAAAACATTAGCTATTATTTATAATTTTACTGATGGATTATTTATATTTGATAAAGAAAACAATCTTTTTTTAATCAATCCTCAAGCTGAGGCATTTTTTAATATTAAAAGCAAAGATGTAACCAATAAAACCATTTCTAACTTAAGCGGTTTTCCGACACTTAAACCTTTAATACATCTTTTGAGCAGTCAACAACCTAACGTTAAAACAATCAAAAAAATTTTCAGAAAAGAAATGAAGCTCAGAAAAAATCTAATCTTGGAGGTGAGCGCAATTCCCATAAAAAAAGAGGAAAAAAATTTAGGAACTTTAATTATTCTGCATAATATTACCAGAGAAAAGAAAATTGAGCGAATAAAAACAGAATTTGTTTCTTTAGCCGCGCATCAATTAAGAACTCCCTTATCTGCAATCAAATGGACTTTAAAAATGCTTTTAGATGAGGATTTAGGAAAAATAAACGAGGAGCAAAGAGAATTTGTTGAAAAAACATATGAATCCAATGAAAGAATGATATCTTTAATCAACGACCTTTTAGATGTAACCAGAATTGAAGAGGGAGGATATCTTTTTAAACCGATTTTAGCTGACATTCAAAACATAATTCAATTAATAATAAATTCTTACAAAGAACAGATTCAAGAAAGAAAAATTAAATTTGAATTTAAAAAACCAAAAACAAAAGCGCCAAAAGTGAAAGTGGATGTAGAAAAAATAAAATTAGTCATTAGTAATCTTTTAGACAACGCTATAAGCTATACAAAACCAGGCGGAAGCGTGCTTGTTTCTTTAAAATATGATAAAAAGAAGATAGAGATTTCAATTAAAGATACAGGCGTAGGAATTATCAAAGACCAGCAAGAAAGGGTTTTTAGCAAGTTTTTTAGAGGAGCCAATGTAATAAGAATGGAAACAGATGGATCGGGTTTAGGACTTTTTATTACTAAAAACATTATTGAAGCTCACGGCGGTAAGATTTGGTTTGAGTCAGAAGAGAATAAAGGAACAACTTTTTGTTTTACTTTACCAATAAAAAGGAATATAATTAAATAGTATGGCAAAGAAAATTTTGTTTATTGAAGATGAAGAAATTTTACTTAATCTTCTTCAAAAAAAATTAACAAACGAAGGTTATGAAGTTTTTATAGCTAAGGACGGCGAACAAGGATTAAAAAAAATGAGAGAAGTGCTGCCTGATCTTGTTCTATTGGATATTCTTATGCCTAAGATGAGTGGATTTGAAGTAATGGAAGAAATAAATAAATATCCGGAATTAAAGAAAATTCCAGTGATTGTTATTTCCAATTCCGGACAGCCATTAGAAATAGACAGAATTCGCGGATTAGGAGCAAAGGATTGGTTAATTAAAACCCAATTTGATCCGCAGGAAGTAGTCGAAAAGGTCAAAAAACAAATCGGTGAATGATATATAATATTATGGCAAAAACAATTTTAATCATTGAAGATGATAGATTCTTAAGAGAATTAATGAGTCGGAAGCTTACACAAGAAGATTTTAATATCTCTGAAGCAATTGATGGGGAAGAAGGTATTAAAAAACTAAAAAAAGAAAAACCAGATTTGGTCTTACTTGACCTGATTTTGCCCGGAATTGACGGTTTTGAGGTTTTATCTCGAGCGAAAAAAGACCCGGAAATATCTTCAATCCCAATAATTATTCTTTCTAATCTTGGTCAAAAAGATGATGTTGAAAAAGGAATGAAATTAGGAGCTGTTGGTTATTTAATTAAAGCTCATTTCGCCCCAGGAGAGATTATTGAAAAAATCAAAACTATCTTAAAGTGATTATTTTTCTTTTTGGCGCAGATACATACAGGTCCCAACAAAAATTACGGGAGATTATTGAACATTACAAAAAAATCCACAAAAGCGGATTAAATTTAAAGTATTTTAATTTAAAAGAAAAAGAGGCTTCGACTGAGTTCAGCCGAACGTCTTTTGAAGATTTTAAAAACGTGATTCAGCAGAATTCAATGTTTGACGAGAAAAAATTGATTGTTTTGAAAGAATGTCTTGCCAATGAAAATTTTAAAGAAAACTTTTTGAAAGACGCAAAAAAGTTTGTTGACTTGCAAGATATTATTTTATTTTATGAGGCAGGAGAGCCGCGCAAAAACAATACTTTATTCAAGTTTTTGGAAAAAAATGCCAAATGTCAGGAGTTTAAACCTTTAGAAGGACAACGGTTAAGAAACTGGGTTCAAAAAGAATTCGCAAATTATCAAACAGATATTAATCTCATAGCCTTAGAAAAACTTGTTAATTTTATCGGCAGCGACCTTTGGCAGTTTTCAAATGAAATTAAAAAATTAGTAAGTTTCAAAAACAAACCCGCCCAAATTTTACAAGGTAAAACTTCGGCGGGCAAAGAGAAAATTGAAGAACAAGATATTAAACTTTTAGTAAGGCCAAAAATAGAGACCCATATTTTTAAAACTATTGATGCGATTGCCTCAAAAAACAATTTGCGGATGGGCAAGAAACAAGCAATAGAATTAGTTCATAAACATTTACAAAGCGGCGCCCATCCTTTATATCTTCTTACAATGATTACTTTTCAGTTTAGAAATCT
>DAOWKS010000028.1 GCA_030643665.1 bacterium | reverse complement strand
TTGACCATGGACCTTAGCGCCCACGGTCTAACTGCTGAGTAAAAACAAGTGGCATTCGGAGTTTGATTAAAATACCTGGCGAAACACCACAGTATTTCATTCAGTGCTCTACCTCCAATTGCATACGCTCAACGCCAGCCGAAAAACTGTTTCGGGAAGAACCCGCTATTACCCAGCTCGATTAGCTTTTCACTTCTTCCCACAACTCCTCCCACAGTATTGCACGGCTCACGGGTTCGGGCCTCCTCTCGCCTTTCGGCGGGATTCACCCTGGCCATGGCAAGCTCGCTTGGCTTCGGGTCGTTCACACATAGCTAAAATTATGCGCTTTTAACGCTCGCTTTCACTATGCCTTCATCCCAGAAGGATTTAGACAAGCTATTTATGAACACTCGTTGGCTCGTTCTACAAAAAGCACACCGTCATTCCGCTAAAAGCGGAACTCCGGCTCTTTGTAAGCGAGATGGTTTCAGGTTCTATTTCACCGCCCTCACAGGGCTACTTTTCACCTTTCCCTCACGGTACTGGTTCACTATTGGTGAGATTGAGTATTTAGCCTTAGCCGGCAGTCCGGCTTGCTTCCCTCAGGGCTATCGTTTCCCGAGGTACTTAAGAAAAATATCAAGGAGCATAAAGCCGTTTTCGTTTACGGGACTATTACCCTCTTTGGTTGCTCTTTCCAGAGACATTCAACTAACAAAGCTTTACCTAAGTGCTCTCCCTCAGAAGTATTCCCATCGATTAGGAATGCTCCCGACAATATCCTCTTACAACCCCAAACAGATAACGAATTATGTGTTTGGTTTGGGCTTCTCCCTGTTCGCTCGCCGCTACTAAGGGAATAAAAATTTTTTTCTTTTCCTCCGCTTACTGAGATGTTTCACTTCAGCGGGTTCGCTTCCCGCATTACTGCGGGATAGCACTGTTTTGCAGTGCTGGGTTTCCCCATTCGGAAATCCCCGGTTTAAAGGTTGCTAGACACCTACCCGAGGCTTTTCGCAGTCACGCCACGTCCTTCATCGCCTCAATCTCCCGAGGCATCCACCATCCGCTCATAATGTTTATTTTGGCTAGCAATTAATAACCACATTCGTGGATATATCAAGTCATACTTGATATAGCCACAAATATTAAATTTTCAATGTTCTTTCCATTATTATCTTCCATTCAAAAACCGTTCAGCAAGGAAGCGGAACGGTTTTCTGCGAACTCAAAAAGTCCCAGTATTCATTAACCGCTTCCTTTGTTTAAAATGGTTTTTCTTCTTTGCATACCTACTTTAATTTTAACAAACCAAAAAGCTTTGTCAAGTATTACTTGTCAAGTATTAGATTTAATAATTTACCTTTCTGAAATTTTCCCTCTTATCTCCTCTATTAATTTGGCAGCCGCATCTTTTCCGCCCAAGCCAAAAGATAAGCCCAATGCCAAAGCAATCGTGCCAACCAAACCAATTACCAATGTATTAATAATACTTGGTGTAACTCCTAATTGAAGCAAAACAGCCAAACCGGCAAAAATATAAACTGCCCAGCGAACTACTATTCCTAAAAATTCAGCGTATTTTATTTCAATCCTTTTGATTGCGGCTTTGACGATTTTCTCCAAAATATCAGCAATAATTATAGCCACCACGAAAATAGCTATAGCTACCACTAAATTAGGAAGCCAGCCAATCACGCTCTTGAGAAAATCAGCGAATTGAACAAATCCTAAAATCTCAACCGATGCCAGTAAAAAGACAATGACTAAAATCCATTTACAAATCGCCCCGATAAAGTTTGAAGGCGTAACTTTTAATTCAGCTTTGGTTAACGCTTCTGACCAGCCGGTTCTTTCAAATAGCTTATTAAACTTTAATCGGTTCAAAATTTCAGCTATTACTCTGCCTACGCCAATGCTAATAATCCAGCCAATAACAAAAACAATTATGGCTCCGAGTAAGACAGGAATAAAAGTTAAAAATCCCTGCCAAGCATCTTGCAGGGCTAAAAGTGTTATTGAACTCCAATCTGTAATCATATTTGTTTAATTTTTCTTAATTTTAATTTCCTCTCGACCTTTTATCTTTTATTAAAGATTGTATTATTATACCAAAAAACAAAAAAATATCCCTGTGGATAACTTTTTGTAGTGTTTGTTGGAAAAAGTTAGAACCTTTTATCAACAAAATTCTGATATTAACTGATAGTTCGCGGGCAAAAATTCCGAAGAGTTTGGTTTTGAGCGTTCATAGAAATAATAATTTTTTACATTCTTCTCTCATGAATTCTGGATAAAGTTCAAGTTTTGGAGTTCCTTTTTCAATTACTTTGGAGCAATTAATTTTTATTCTTTGAGGACATTTTTCAGTTTCATCATCCATGCTTGCACCATAAATTATTCCTTTCATTCTTGCCCAAATTGCAGCTGATGTACACATGGGACAAGGTTCAAAAGTTGAATAAAGAAAACAATTTTCTAATTTTTCAGAATTCAATTTTTTTGCAGCAAGTTTTATTGCATTGATTTCCGCGTGACATGTTGGATCATGGTCCCTATTAACTGTAGTAAATGCTTCAGCAATAATTTCATCATCTTTTACAATTATTGCTGCAACCGCGTGTCCGCCTTCTTTATGTTTTTCTTTTGCTAAATTAATTGCTCTTTGCATAATTTCTTTATTTGGATGAATCATAATGAGAGAAGAATATTTTATCTTTAAATAATTTTGTACTTATAAATTGAATATAACAAGTTTTAAACGCACCTCATTAAAACTTGCTTAAAAATCGGCTTTTTTGTGGTGTTTATTGAAAAAAGTTAGAACTTATTTTTTTCTGTTTTTGCGAGTGGTAGAGAGTTGAAGATAAATACTCTAAGCCAAAACTCATTATTTGTTAAAAAATAATTCCCAGATATGATGTCCGAGAAAATAATAAGTAATTAAATCAGCTCCAATTGCTATAATAGTGATGATAAATGGAATTTTTAGTTTTTTTTACTTCATTCACTATCTCGCCTTTATTTTCTGCTGATTGATTAACATTTTCTTGGTATAATTTGCCATTCTCAACTCTGTTCGTAATTTTACCTTTATTTTTTGCGGTTTGACTACCACCAATTTGAGTTAAATCTTTAGAATCGTGCATAATATCACCTCCAGTTGTTTCTTGTTTTATATTTTTCATATAAGCTTTCGTTGAGTTTGTTTTTAAAAATGAACCAGGCGGGGTCTTGATTTTAATTTCACCCTTTTTACCGTCTGATGTGATTGATAAAATAGCGTCATTTTCTTTATTGTTCATAAGATTAGTATTAGAAATTACTGTTATTATTTACGCAATTTGCAATTGTGTTTGTAATTTTTTTCTTTTTGCCTATCTGTTTGGATTTCGCCAAGATTTTTTTAGCAGATTTTTCTCTTATTTAAAATCTCTTCTGCTTTCTGTCTTCCTGTCGCACGCAATAATATATTACCATATACATCAACATCAATATAGTTTGACAACCTTTCAAGTTTAATTGCAGATTGTTTAAAATTATGCTGTTTCAAACAATCCGTGAATTTATTTTTGGCAATTCTGTTGGGATAAACTTTATATAAAATAAGTAAACCACATTCATTAACGCTTTTGAATTTTTTATGATTAACATATACACGATCATCAATTTCTTCAAAAATAGCATATTTGCGTTCAATTAAGGAACTAATGATTTTTTTAGCTTCTTCAATATCAATAGATTTTTTTGTTGCAAACCTTACAAGCTCAGCCAAAATCCAAGAACATATCGGTAAAATCGTTGAGGCGTCCATTTCGTTTGGAACAATTTCATCAGAATCGTGTCTACCACCACGATTTGATGTAATATCATAAACAAAAATACTTGCTCGTGGAATTTCAAGCCGGACGCCGTCTTCTAAAATTTCAGTAGTATTGACTTGGTCTATAATTTTTTGAGCGAAAACTCCTGCCTTAAAATCTTTTTGTTTTAGTGGAAGCAACTTGCCTGCATAAACCCACAACATTTTAATAACCGCTTCAATAAATTTACCTGCCTTTAATAAAGAAATCTCCCAGTCGCCCTGCTCAAATTTCTGGGTGCCGGACATAAAATATCGAACAACAGACGAAACTCTTTTCGCCTCAAATTTTTGTTTTAGCAGATTTTCTATCTGGTTTTCTGATTTCATAAAACATTTTTCCATTCATTTGTTAGATTGTATTTCCCGTATTCCTTAGAATCAATCCAGCCATGAGTTTTTGCGTCATTTGGATAAAACATATTGAATTTCCCGAGCATATTCTTTGCTGCTAATTTTTTCTCCCAGCGTTTTTTAATCTCACTTAATTTAAAACTCTTATCAATATCCCCCTTTACGAAATAAGCAAGTAAAAGAGTAAATCTTTTAGGTCCGCTTTTACCTAAAATATATCTTTTAACAAATACCCTCTCGTTAATAGAGAAATCAATATTACGCGCTGAAACTTTAGAAAGTTTCTTTTTGTTTTTTCCGCCACCAAATATAGCTTCTTCTAATTTTTCTATTCTCTTTATGATTTCTGTTAGATTTTTGTTAGTCATATTATTGATTAAATTATTTTCTTAATACATAAAGCCAATTTTTTGTCCCCTTATCTTCCAGTCGATTAAATGTTCTTCTTTTCGTAAGATTTAACAGGTTCATTGCGACAGTCGTTTGAGGATAATATCTGCCAATCTCTTTTAATTTTTTCATTACTACCGAAATTTTTTTGGGGGAGTCAAAAAATCCTTCTTCAATTAGCATGGCAAGAGCACCAGCCGCCCCTTTTCGCGTAGTACTTGCAACTTTATTTTTGGTGTTAGATTTTGAGTTTGGTTTTTCACCAGCCAAAACAATAAGCTCATTTAATAAAAGCTTTATTTGTTCGACGATTTTTTGAGATTTACTCATAGATTTATAGTCGTTTAACTTTTAATAATTAAATAATATGATATGCGACCTTTTGCGTCAAAGCAGTTAAACTCTGATTATATTATATATATAGCAAAACGAATTTAGCTTGTCAAGCAGTATATTACTTTTTTAGTAAAAGAGATTGCCTGTATAAAAATTATAATTAAAAAATTGCCTTGTTTTTAGGCAATAATTTGTATCTTTTAAGTAATTTTTAATCATTTTCTATATTTAGTTATTAAATAATATAATTACTGAATTCCATTATTTTTAGTTAACTGTGGATAACTACTTGTGGACTTTCTATTTTCTTTCTATTATACTATAAGTATAGAGTTAATAAAAAGTAAAGTCAAACAATATGTTAACTAAAAGACAAAAACAAGTTTTAGATTTTATATCCTTATATCATAAGAAAAAAGGATATTCCTCCTCTCTTGAAGAAATACGCAAAAAATTTAAGCTTGCTTCGGTTTCAACCGCCCATTTCCATGTAAAAAAATTACAGGATTTGGGACTTTTGGAAAAACAATACAACAAACCGAGATCAATTGCTCTTTACGAAAACGAGAAAATGATTAATATCCCTCTCTTGGGTATTATATCCGCCGGGCAACCGATTGAAGCAATACAAGACAAAGAAACAATTGCTGTACCACAAAAAAAACTTCCTCGCTCTGGTGAATTTTATGCTCTGCGAGTAATTGGCAATAGCATGATTGACGAAAATATAAATGATGGCGATATAATTTTGGTTAAACAACAAAGTGTTGCAGAAAATGGACAAAAAGTCGTTGCTTTAATAGATAATCATGAAGCAACGCTCAAAAAATTTTACAGAGAACGAGAGCATATTAGATTACAGCCAGCAAATAAAAGTGTAGAACCGATTATTATAAAAAGAGGTGAGGGACTTACCATACAAGGTATAGTCATTGATGTAATAAAAAATGAGGAAGAATTGCAAGCAACGGAATTATTGCCACAAAAAGAAATAAAACAATATGATATTTTGCCAATAAATAAAATTATTTGTGGCGATGCGATTAAGGAATTAAAAAAATTACCGAGTGATAGTTGCGATGTAATTATTTGCGACCCTCCTTACAATATCGGAAAAGATTTTGGCAATAATCACGATAAACGAGAATTAAATGAATATGTTTCTTGGTGTAAAGAATGGATAAATGAATCAATTCGCGTAATGAATCCTACAGGAACAATGTTTATTTATGGTTTCAGCGAAATACTTGCTTATCTTTCTGTTGAAATTCCAATCAATAAACGGTGGATTATTTGGCATTATACAAATAAAAATGTAGCCTCATTAAATTTTTGGCAAAGAAGCCACGAAGCAATAATCTGCGCATGGAAAAATAAGCCAATTTTTAACAGAGACGATATAAGAGAACCATACACGGAAGGATTT
>DAOWKS010000012.1 GCA_030643665.1 bacterium | reverse complement strand
CACTGCCAATCCAATACAAGCCCAGACAATAAACTGCCTTCCACTTGCCACTCTCTCGGGAGCTCCGGCAGCGGTCAAGATATAAAATCCTCCTATAAGGATAAAGATAATCACCAAAGCCATTATTCCGACAAATACCCAATCAGTAGCGGTATAAACCCCAGATAATATACAAATCACTCCCCACTGATTAGTTTTCTTATCCGGTGTTTGACCAGTGGTTCCAGCTTTATTTTTTTGAGAACATATTACTCCTGTCTCTGTTGGCCCCACTGTGTGACCTTTTTCAAGCTTACACACCTCAGGAGTAGTAGCAACTGAACAATCTGTACCATTTATTTTTCCACTAGTCCATTCAATATCCGCTCCTAACTTACAACATTCTGTTGGCTCTGTTTGTGCTGAAACTATCATTGGCACCGCTAAAAAACTCAAAAAACTTAATAGAACTAAAACTGATAAAATCTTTTTCATAGTAATTTTTAATAATCAATAATAATTGATTATTTCCGACCTTTTTAATTTTTTCTATCCGCCGATTTCTACCTTTAATATATCTTCTATCATAGCAATCAGGCCTTTGGCAAATAAAACAATAACAAGACCGATTAAACTGTATAAAATTATGCTTTTGCCGGTTTTAATTTTTTCAGGATCGCCGCCGGAAATCAAAAGGAAAAACGCGCCGATAACTATCGCTAAAGGAACAATAACAATAGCAATATTAAAAATAAAATCAACAATGCCATCTACTAATTCCCCAAAATCATCATATTTCAACGGATTTTCAAATCCTATGCCGACTACTGACGATGTTTCTTTAGTTTTACAATTAGCAATATTACTACAACACTCAGTACAATCGGAAGCTCCTGTAATCTTTCCTGAAGTACAAATCTTGCCACCGGGGCAACAGGTTCCATTTAATTGAGCACAGGTTTTAGTGTCCGGAGTTTTACAATTAGCAACGTTACTACAACACTCAGTACAATCAGAAGCTCCTGTAATTTTACCTGAAGTACAAATCTTGCCACCGGGACAACAGGTTCCATTTAATTGAGCACAGGTTTTAGTCGGAACGATTCCCACAATATAATCAGCAGTTGCTCCTTTACTACGAACTATCATTTTAACCTCATAACTACCATCTGCGGTACCGGCTGGAGGCGTAGTAGAAACAATAAAATTATCTTTCTCTCCGGAAGGAAGAAAAAGTGAAGACGGCGTAAAAGAAATAGGCCATACCTGCTCAGGTTCACCACCATCAATCCAAACATTTGCTGTCACCCATGGCGCCTCAAAAGTATAATCACAATTATAATTATTTGTTACTTCTACATTATATTGTTTTTCTATCCCTATCCCTCCTGTATGAAAAGAGGGATCAATAGTAACAGTAGGTTTGGGTGAACTAAAATTGCAATCTATGACTTTATATTCAACCTCTTCTTCTACTACCCAACTACCTTGAGTAACTGTTACTTCAATAAAATAACTTTCGCCACGCACAGCATCTTCTGGAGAAGTAACACTCATTATTGATGTACCTGTTATTTTTTGAGAAAGGGTTAAATTATTCGGGTCAAAAGAAATTTCCCAGCCAGATTCACCTCCTTTCATGTTTCCGGTTAGATAATAGGTGCGGTCAGGACAATCTCCCCCTTCTGTATTTTTAATACGGATATTATATGTTTTTGTGTCTTCCAATTCTGCTTCTGGTAAATAAGCTCCTACAGAAACATTAGGCGCCTTAGGGGTACAAGCAGCAACAGCAACATCGCTTACAGAAAAAAGTAAAAAAACACTCAGTAAAGATATAGTTATCAAAAAAAGTAATTTCTTCATATTATTTTACGCCTATATTTGGAACAAGATTTTTCATTAAAATTTCATTTACTCTTTTTTTGCCTATTTTTTCGCTTGCTCCAATTATTTCCAAATATAAAGGATGATTATTTTTGTCCAAATCCAAAATTATCTCCGGGGCGATTTCCAGGGTTTTAGATACTTTTCCTTTTTTAAAAGTAATATTTATGGCGTCGGCCATTGAATCGTGAGTAATTTCCATATTTTTTAAGAATTATTTGATTTAAAATTTTTGTCCCAATATTGAGTAATAATAATGATATTTCCTCCTCCTTTTCTATATACCACTTTTAGGTATAATTTACCAAATTTTTTATAACTAACTTTTCTATTACTATAACTAGAAAGTTCATAATCAGGTAATTTTATAGTTGCTTCAACTAATTTTTTGGAAATGTTTCTCTGGTTTAATTTCAAAATAGCGTGATTAGTAAATATTACCATAGTTTTTATTTCAAGACTATATGATTATTCCTTAGCGAAAAAAGGTTCTGCCGAGTTCCGCTGAAAGCGGGACGAGGCAGGTTCTTATAATTTTTCAAACAATAAGCCGTAATGGTAACTGCCGGCGTCAAATTCCTTGACGAGTTTTAAATTAAGCTCCTTGGCTATTTCTTTTATTTGTTCAAAAGAAACTTTTTCTATTTGAGGAGTTAATGGATTGTCTTTTTTCCAGTCAACTACTAAAATTCTGCCGCCCGGTTTCAAGACCCTTTTTCCTTCTTCTAAAACAATCTTTTTATCTTCGCATTCAAATAAAAGATTAGTCATTAAAACCAAATCGCAGGAAAACTCTAAAAGCGTGGAACCGTTTTTATCCCTAATATCTGTCTGAATTGTTTCAATATTGGAAACTTGTTCCAATTTAGCCCGAGCTTTTAAAGCTGATAATGGTTCTTCTAAAATATCTATGGCGTAAATTTTTCCATCCTCGCATTTTTTTGCCAAAGGCAAGACCCAACCGCCGGAACCACAGCCAAAGTCGGCCACAGTCATATCTTCACGAAACTTTATTTGTTTTAATACCTCGTCTGGATTGAGAAAACCAGTCATAATTATATACAGGTTGCGGAGGCAACTTTACCTCCCTCATCTAATCTCATTAAACGAACTCCCTGAGTGGACCTGGAAATTTTCGGAATATTGGAAATTGCCACTCTGATCACTTGTCCTTTCTGGGAAATAACGATTAAATCCTCCTCATCAGTTAAAAGTTTTGAACTGACTATTTCACCGGTTTTTGAAGTAATTTTTGCTGTCTTAATGCCTGAACCGCCTCTGCCCTGCAAGCGATATTCTTTTAAATCAGTCCGTTTGCCATAGCCGTTTTCCGTCACCACCAAAAGATAGTTTTTAGCTTTTAGCTTTTCGCTGTGGTTTTTCGCTTCTCGCTTTTCGCTTTTTGCTTTAATAATGTCCATCCCCACAACCTCGTCGCCTTTCTTTAACCGTATTCCTCTGATACCGGCCGCAGTCCGACCCATCGACCTTATTTCTTTTTCTTTAAATCTAATTGCCTGACCCTTTTTTGTTGCCAAAATTATTTCATCTTCACCAGAACTCTTACCAACCTTTCTTAATTCATCTCCTTTTTTAAGATGAATGGCGATTAAGCCGGATTTTCTGACATTTTTAAAATCATCAATGGGCGTTTTCTTGATTATACCATTTTTAGTGGCAATTACTAAGTATTTGAATAAGTCCTGCTCATCCTTGTCTAAAGACATCAAAGATAAAACCTTTTCATCAGAAGAAATTTCTAAAAAGTTTAAAAGACCTCTTCCTTTAGCTACCCGTGTTGCTTCCGGGATTTCATAAACCGGGCTGCGAAAAACTTTCCCGGAATCAGTAAAAAGAAGCAAAGCGTCGTGGGTTTTAGCTTGTAAAAAATGTTCAACAATATCTTCGCCAACAGTTTTCATTCCCAAGATTCCCTTGCCGCCTCTTTTTTGAATTTTATAAGTGGAAGGATTTAACCGTTTAATGTAGCCGCCTTGAGTCAAAGTGATAATAGTGTCTTCCTGGGGAATTAAATCTTCTTCGCATATTTCTCCGATACCGCGCGAATAAACTTTTGTTTTTCTCTCGTCGCCAAAGTTTTCTTTTAGTTCTTTTAATTCTTTTTTCATTACCTCTTTGATTTTTGCCGGGCTTTTTAAGATAATGGATAATGCCTTGATTTTCGCCTTGATTTCTTTTAGTTCGTCTTCTATTTTTTTTCTTTCCAATTTGGCTAAAGCGGATAATTTTGTTTCTAAAATGGCGTTGGCCTGAATTTGAGTTAAGTGAAATCGTTTAATAAGATTTTTCTGGGCTGCTTCGCGGTTTTCTGAATTTTTTATTGTTTTAATTACCGCATCAATGTTAGCCAGACAGACCTGCAAACCCTCTAAAATATGGGCTCTTTCTTTGGCTTTTTCCAGATTAAATTTTGTTCTGCGAAAGACAACTTCTTTTTGATGTAAAATAAAATAATTCAAAACCTCTACCAAGTTCAGAACGCGGGGCTGAATGCCTTCAACCAAGGCAAGCATATTCAAATGAAAGGTCTTTTGCAAGTCGCTGAATTTGTAAAGCCGATTTAAAATCTTTTGGGCTATAACATCTTTTTGCAAGTCAATAACAATTCTCATGCCATCCCTGTCTGATTCATCTCTGATATCTTTTATCCCTTCAATTCTTTTTTCTGAAACCAGATTGGCAAAATGTTCAACTAAGCCGGATTTTTGGACCTGATAAGGAATTTCAGAAATGATAATCTGATTCCTTTTTGTCTTTTCCGACTCTATTATTTCAGCTTTTCCCCTAACAATAATCGGGCCCTTTCCTTGTGAATATGCCTGAATTATTTCTTTTTGATTAAAAATTTCTCCGCCAGTAGGAAAATCAGGTCCTTTTATAAACTTAAAAAGGTCTTCGCTGTTAGCTTTTGGTTCGTCAATAAGATAGATTACACTATCGCAGATTTCAGAAAGATTATGAGGAGGGATATTGGTTGCCATACCCACGGCAATGCCAAGAGAGCCGTTTAATAAAAGCTGGGGAAGAAGTGAAGGCAGAATAATTGGTTCTTTTCTTGTTCCGTCGTAATTGTCGCGAAAATCAACCGTGTTTTTTTCAATATCTTTAAGCATCTCTTCGCCGATTTTTGACATTTTCATTTCTGTATATCTCATTGCTGCAAATTCGCTTGGATTGTCAATTGAACCCACATTACCTTGACCTTGAATTAAAGGATATCTTAAAGAAAAATCTTGCGCCATTCTCATCGCTG
This sequence comes from bacterium, assembly GCA_030643665.1. Classification (GTDB taxonomy): domain Bacteria; phylum Patescibacteriota; class Minisyncoccia; order Minisyncoccales; family JAGMAB01; genus JAGMAB01. The sequence goes on along the minus strand of DAOWKS010000012.1, from coordinate 3,109 downwards.
CGTCATAGACCGACTGATCTCCGTGTGGATGGAATTTTCCTAAAACTTCACCAACGACTGCTGCGGATTTTCTGAACTTAGCATTGTGTTTTAATCCCATCTCATACATCGCATATAAAATCCTGCGGTGGACAGGTTTTAAACCATCGCGAACATCAGGCAAAGCCCGGGAAACAATCACTGACATAGCATAATCAATATAAGAATCTTTCATCTCTTCAGTAATTTCCCTGGGTTTGATGTTAGGTTTTATATTGTTATTTTTCTTCATTTAATTGTTGTAATTTTTCTTGAAACTGGGGCATTTTTAATTCTTCTCTTAATTCTTCTGTCTTAAAACTTTTGAGACGTTCTTGAACGCTTCTAATATAAAAAACAAAAATGCTCAAAGCAATAATTATTACTATTATCCATAGTATTGCTTTTCTCTTTTGCTCGGGCAGTTTCTGAATTTTTTGGAGAAAATTCACGGTTTTAACACTATTATCTTTGCTTCTTCGGCTGAAATATCTTTCTTTTTTATTGATAATTTTGCTAAAGGAGTTATTGATTTTACTCCCATTGTTTTTAAGAATTTATCCACCCCGTCTAATTTAATCTTTAATCCTGGAATTTGGTAATGCATGGGTATTATAATTTTGGGTTCAATCTGGGACAATACTTTTGTTATTGTCTTTAAATCAATAGTATAAGTGCCGCCAACAGGAATCATTAAAATATCATTTTCGCCAATTTTTTCCAATTGTTCAGCAGTCAAGTCATTTTGGCCCAAGTCACCAAGATGGCAAAGATGTATTCCTTCTGCTTCAAGAGTATAAATCGTGTTCAGACCGCGTTCCTTACCTTGAGAAGCGTCATGAAAAGATGGAATTCCCTGAATATAAATTCCTTTTATTTCATATTCCCCGGGCGAATCAATTAAAACAGGGCTGTTAGAAACCGCTTTTACATTATTGTGGTCATAATGAGAATGAGTGACTAATAAAATATCTGCTTTTAGTTTTGGAACTTTTAAACCAATTTCAGCTGAAAAAGGGTCAATTACAATGCTCACAGGATTGTTTTTTGCCTGGTTAGTTGTAATTTGAAAACAAGATTGACCGCACCAGATAATGTTCATAATTCAATTTTATCATAATTCAATTTTTAGTTCAACTATTGTAAAAACTTAAAAAATATTATAAGATGAGAATTATGAAAGACATATTAAAAGATAGCGATTTATTAAAACCGCCAAAAGTTGGTGAAATTATTGAAGGCAAAATTATCGGCACAGGCAGATCAGCTGTCTATGTTGATCTTGGAATTTTCGGAACAGGAATAATTTACGGGAGAGAATTTTACCAGGCAAAAGACGAATTAAAAAATCTAAAAATCGGCGATAATCTTTTTGCTAAAATAACAGATATGGAAGATGAGAAAGGGTTTCTTGAACTTTCTTTAAGCCAGGCCTCCAATGAATTGACCTGGCAGGAATTAATCCAAAAAAAGGAAAAAGAGGAAACAATAACAATAAAAATTTTGGGAGTAAATAAGGGCGGCTTGTTAAGCAATATTTTAGGTATTCCGGCTTTTTTACCTGTTTCTCAATTAAAAAATAGTCATTATCCAAGAGTAGAAAAAGGCGATTCAGGTAAAATTTTAAAAGAACTTCAAAAGTTTATTGGCCAGGAAATGAAGGTAAGAATTTTTGATGTTTCAGAAAACGAGAAAAAATTAATTTTATCCGAGAAAGCGAAAGAAACAGAAAAGTTCAAAGAAATTCTAAAAAATTATAAAGTAGGAGAAGTAGTAAAAGGAGAAATTACCGGCATTACCGACTTTGGAGCTTTTATGAAATTTACTAAAGAAAAAGATTCTGCCGAACCGGTTGAAGGGCTGATTCATATTTCTGAACTTGACTGGCAGTTAATTGAGACCCCGACAAAAATTGTTAAAATTGGCGAAAAAATTAAGGCGAAAATTATTGATATATCCAAAAACAAAGTTTCTCTTTCTTTAAAAGCCCTAAAAAAAGATCCCTGGCAGGATATTGAAAAAAAACATAAAAAAGGAGACATTATCCAGGGAAAAGTAAGTAAATTTAATCCTTTTGGAGCTTTCATACAAATAACGCCTGAAATTCAAGGACTATGTCATATTTCTGAATTTGGAACAAAAATAAAAATGGAAGAATCTTTAGAAATTAACAAAAAATATAATTTTCAAATTTTAGAAATTCGTCCTGACCAGCACCGAATGACCCTAAAATTGACAACATAAAGGTTGGTGAAGCCAGGCTTCACCAGACTTAGAATTAACAATATATAATGAAAAAGAATACAAGTAGTTTAATTAAAAATTTTTTATTTGTTGTGCTGATTTTTCTAATAATATCGTCTGTTTTTAGTTTGTTTTTCCAACCATTTGAAAAAAAACAGGAAGTATCCATTACTCAATTAGTTGAAGATATTAACCAGGAAAAAGTTAAAAAAATCATTGTTGCCGGCTCTGAGCTTTCAATTTTATACCAAGATGAAAGCAAGGCAGTATCGCGAAAAGAAACAGAAATAGCCCTTTCTCAATCATTAATAAATTATGGGGTAATTTTTGAAAAGCTAAAAAAAGTAGAAGTTGAAACAAAACAAGAAGGGGGCGTCTGGGCGGGACTGGCACCGTTTTTATTGCTTCTTTTGCCTCTTTTGTTCTTTGGTTTCTTTTTCTGGATGATTTTTCGGCAGGCAAAAACCGGCGCTATGCAGGCATTTAATTTCTCCAAAGCCAAAGCCAAATTATTTGGCGCCAAAGGCGCATCAAAGGAAAAAATTACTTTTAAAGACGTGGCCGGGCTAAAAGAAGCCAAAGAAGAGTTAAAAGAAATTGTTGATTTTCTGAAAAATCCCAAAAAATATTTAAGCATCGGCGCCAGAATACCAAGAGGAGTATTATTAGTTGGAGCTCCTGGGACAGGAAAAACTTTATTAGCCAGAGCTGTCGCGTTTGAATCCGGGGTGCCATTTTTTTCAATTTCCGGTTCAGAATTTATTGAGATGTTTGTCGGTGTGGGTTCAGCGCGCGTAAGGGACCTTTTTTCTACTGCCAAAAAGCAGCAGCCAAGCATAATTTTTAT
>DAOWKS010000038.1 GCA_030643665.1 bacterium | reverse complement strand
TGGTTTGGTGGCTGGATAGACAAAATCTCGAATGCCCATATCTAACGCGTCTCTTAAAATCATTGCGCCGCTATCTTCCGCAAGATACCTCTCTGCCCCTTTATGTGTCATCTCTATCACACAAACAGGTCTAATCTTGTATTCAAAGCAAGCTACCGCAAACGACTCCAATGTTTCATCTCCAGCACCCATCGGACATACTATAAGCTGATCTACATTAGCTATAGCCAATAACTCTACCTGGTCTCTCACGATATCAGGAATATCTGTTCCTAACTTCTGTCCATCGTATATGATAGACACGCCTGTCTTGTCTTTTATCTCCTTCAATACATTAATACCGCGCGCATATACTAATAGCGATCCTACCTTATAGCCTGCCAATAGATTTTCTACTGGTTTCAGTTTCTTGATTAGAGCCAACGCATCCTCATTGCTTACATCCAACGCAGGAATTATCTTGTTCATTTTTTTCTTTTCACCTCCTAAGTTTTTTTTATTCTTTCATCCAAGCGGGATATGTAATTTTTAATGAACTCTCTTCCGCTTGCTATTTTTCTTTTATCAAATTTTAATGGGATAGTCAACTCCATATGATTTCTTTCACTTAAATGGATGACGGCCGTTGTTCGTTTAAGTGAAATCAAAAAAACTCGGCTATGAAATTTTTAAATATGAGTATTTAAGACATTTTCAAAATCAACCTGTTTTGGTCTTTTTGATGGATTTAATTTTTCAAGCAAAGTATCATTAAAAGTTGGCTTTTGAATTTTGTAAAAAATGCCGAGAGGAATTTTTACATCTTCTCCATTGTAATTCCATTCTCTGATTTTCTTCAGCGCTTGTTCTCTTGAAATAAAATCATGGTCTTCTAATTCATAAACTCGTTCCTGATAAAATTGATAACTATTAAAAAATGAAATACAGGGCTGTAATATTTCCACAAAAGAAAAACCTTTATGTTCTATTGCTTGAATAATTAAATTTTTAAGTTCCTCTATTTTAGCAGAATAACCTCTGGCGATAAACGTAGCATTAGAAGCCAACATTAATTCTAAAGGATTAAATGGCTCCTCAAGACAACCTTCAGGCGTTGACCTGCCTTTAAGGCCTTTAGGGGAAGTAGCGGTAAACTGGCCGGTAGTTAAAGCAAAAAGTCGGTTATCGTGGATTAAAACAGTAATATCAATGTTTCTTTTAGCCGCATAAATAAGATGGGATATTCCCTCATTATAAGAATCGCCGTCTCCGGAAAGAGTAAGCACCTTTAAATCAGGATTAGCTAATTTTATTCCTTCAGCCGTGGCTATCGGTCTTCCGTGAAGAGAATAAAAACTATTTAAATTCAAATAATCAACAATTTTAGCGTGACAACCAATCCCTGTAGTAAGCGCAATGTTTTCTTTGGAAATTCCTTTTTCTGATAAAGAAATCACTGCTTGTTTTAATGCCTGTAAAATTGCGAAATTACTGCAGCCGGGACACCAAGTATTTTTACAATAAGTATCTAAATTTTCCATAAACTTACAAAATTTTGTTTAATTCTTCTTCTATTTCTTCCGGTAAAAACGGCCTTGAATCATATTTCAAAATTCTATTATCCGGTTTTATTCCATAACAATTTAAAACTTTTTCCATCTGGCCCAAAGCATTTGTTTCTATGGAAATTATTTTATTCACTCCTTTTAAGGCCTCTTTTATTTGCTTTTCCGGAAATGGTTGAATAACAACTATCTGAATCATTTTAATTTTTAATTTTTCTGCTACTTCTTTTGCCGGACCCTTTGTTGAACCCCAGACAATAATCGCTTGGTCTGAATTTTTGTTTCCGTAAATTTTAACCGCTTCCAGTTTTTCCATTTCTTCTCTCATTTTTTGAAATTTTCTTAATCGTTTATCCTGCATCACTTTTATGGCTTGTTCATCTTCCTCAATAGTAATGCCAAATTCATCATGCTCATAACTTGTTGCCTTAGAAACTACATTTTCTTGCCCGGGAAAAGCTAAAGGCGAAATACCGTCTTTTGTATCTTTGTATCTTTTATAATCTCCTTGACCATTCCAAAATAAAGGAGGTTCATATTTTACTTTGTCTAAAACATCTCTGGAAAGGCAAAAAGTGCTTTCAGAAATTTGTTTATCAACCAATAAAATAGACGGAGTTTGATATTTCCAAGAAAGATTTAAAATTTCCCCGGCCCAGAAAAAGCATTCATCAGCATCGCCCGGCGCAATAACAAATCTTAAAAAATCACCGTGACCGGCAAACAAACTAAAGAGTAAATCTGCCTGACCTGTATAAGTAGGAACTCCGGTAGCCGGACCGGGTCTTTGGCTTTCTACGATTACTATTGGCGTTTCGCTTTGCGCGGCCAAACTCAATGCCTCGGTCATTAAAGCAAAACCGCCGCCGGATGTGCCAACCATAGCCCTGGCTCCGGCATAAGCGCTGCCAATAGCTGTATTTATTACCGAGATTTCATTTTCCAACTGACAAACAGCAATTTTAAAATCTTTTTGATAACGAGCTAAATAATGAAGCAAACCGCTGGCCGGCGTCATTGGATAAGCAAAATACATATCCAAACCTGCTTTAACCGCTCCCAAAGCAATGGCTTCGTTTCCGGTAACAAGAGGCATTGGCTCCTGTTTAATTTTCTCAATTTTAATACGATTTTCTGTATCTTGATAGGCCTTTTTAGCTATTTTTAGATTTAAGTCAATTCCTTTATTAATTTCTTTTTTCAAAACATCTTCTATCACATTCCAATCTATCCCGACAATCTTTCCAAACCCGGCAACTAAAGCTGTATTTGCCATTATGGGAATACCGCCTAATTCTTTGGTAATTTTATCAATCGGCATGCCAATACCTTGGTCTGATTGAATTCTATCGCTGTTGTAAATAATCACTCCCTCCTTGTCTAAATTATCTTTATGTTTTTTTATGGTATTTTCATCTAAAGCTAAAAGAAAATCTATTTTTTCCCGGTGAGATAAAACTTCTTTTTCTGAAGCTCTAATTTGGGAAAAATTATGGCCACCCCTGATTAAAGACTGATAATCATCATAAATAAAAATCCGATAGCCCAATTTGTTAAATAATTTGGCAATAATCAAACCGGCTTTTCTTGAACCCTGTCCGGCTTCGCCCCCTATTAAAATGGAATAATCATTTGACATATTTTTACTCTACGGTAACACTTTTCGCCAAATTGCGGGGCTTATCTACATCATTCTTAAGTAAAACCGCCATATAATAACTAAAAAGATGTAAAGGAATGGTGGCTAAAATTGGAGTTAGCATCTCCAAAGTTTTGGGAATATAAATTACATCATCAACTAAATTCTTTATTTCTTTATTATTTTTAGTAGCTAAAGCAATTACCGGTCCTTTTCTTGCTTTTATCTCTTCAATGTTTGAAACCATCTTTTCATAAACCGAGTCGGAAGGACAAATAGCAATAGTTGGAAAACTCTCATCAATTAAAGCTAAATGGCCATGTTTTAATTCACCTCCTCCAATACCTTCAGCATGTAAATAAGAAAGTTCTTTTAGTTTTAGAGCTCCTTCTGAAGCAATGGGAGAATTATATTTCCTGCCAATAAACCAGAAATTTTTAAAATCCTTATATTTCTCCGCTAATTCTTTAATTTCTGAAGCTGATTTTAAAACCTCTTTAGCAATATCAGGTAATCCTGAAAGTTCAGAAACAATTCTCTTTCCCATTATTAAAGCCATATCTCTTTGCCTCCCTAAATATACCGTCAACATAGCTAAAGTTGCTAATTGCCCAATAAATGCTTTAGAAGAAGCTACCGCTATTTCTGAACCTGACCTTGTATAAACTCCGGCATTAGTTTCTCTTGCCTGAGTAGAACCAACAACATTTGTAACTCCCAATGTTAAAATTTCCTTCTTTTTCATTTCTTGCAGAGATGCCAAAGTATCAGCGGTTTCTCCTGATTGAGAAATAAAGATAACAGCCGTATTTTTATCAACTATTGGTTTTCTGTAGCGAAATTCTGAACCAACATCAACTTCAGTGGGAATTCCGGCATATTCTTCTAACATATATTTTCCAATTCTCGCGCTATAACTCGCTGTTCCGCAAGCAACCAAAATTAATTTATTAATTTTTCTTAATCTTTCTTGAATTTCATCAAATCCTCCTAATTTTACCGAACCTTCCTCAATCATTAATCTTCCTTTAATGGCATTTTCAATTGCTTCAGGTTCTTCCATTATTTCTTTTAGCATAAAATGTGGATAGCCTCCTTTTTTCTCGTCTCCCGGAGTCCATTCAATTTGAGTTAAGGGTTTTTCTCTTAAAATAAAAAAATTATCAGGCTTGAGCACCGCAATTTCATTATCATCTAAATTAATCACCTGTCTGGTATGAGTAATTATGGCCGATGGATCAGAAGCAATTAAAAATTCATCTTTATTAATTCCTAAAATCAGAGGTGAACTAAGCTTGGCCGCAACAATTTTCTGAGGGTCCTTTTTAGAAATTACCGCAATTCCATAAGTTCCTCTAACTTCTCGTAATGCCTTTCTCACTGCTTCTTCTAAATTTCCTTGAAAATATTTTTCAACTAAATGAGTAAGTACTTCTGTATCTGTATCGCTATTAAATTGATGGCCTTCTTTTTCTAATTTCTTTTTCAGTTCTTTATAATTTTCAATAATTCCATTATGAACTAAAAAAATATTTTTCTGGCAATCAAAATGGGGATGAGCGTTTGCTTCTGTAACTTCGCCGTGGGTCGCCCAGCGACAATGTCCTAATCCTAAATTTCCTTCAATAGATTGGCTATTAAGTTTTTTTTCTAAGTTTTCTATTTTCCCCACTGCTTTTATACAAATTGGCTCATTTTTTCCAAAAACAACGATTCCGCTGGAATCATACCCGCGATAGATCTCTCTATGAAGTCCGTTAATTAAAATCTGGATTGCATTTTTTTTACCGATGTAGCCAATTATGCCGCACATATTCTTGAAAATTTTTAATTTTTAATTTTTAATTAAAATGAAGAATTATATTACTATATTAATTAATTTTCCTTTAATAAATACAATTTTTTTAATTTTTTTCCCTTGTATCCACTTCTTAACCTTTTCTCTTGTTAATGTCAATTTTTTCGCTTGTTCTTCGGTAAGAGCTGCCTCAACTTCTACTTTATCACGGACTTTCCCATTGATTTGAATTACTAAAGTTATTTTTTCTTCTTTAACTAATTTTGGGTCATATTTAGGCCAAGATTCTTCAAAAATTGATTTTTTATGGCCTAATCGGAACCATAATTCCTCAGTAATATGAGGAGCCATTGGCGCCAGTAATTTTAATAATAATTGGTAACTGGTAGCTGGTAACTGATTCTGTTTTTCCATTTCATTAACTAAAATCATTAATTGAGAAATTGCCGTATTAAACTTGAAATTCTCAATATCCTCTGTCACTTTTTTAATTGTTTGATTAACCAATTTTTCTAAATTACTATTCTCTGTTTTTTGCTCTTTGTTTTTTGTTTTTTGAAGCAGTTGCCAAACTTTTTCAAGAAATCTATAACAGCCTACCACTCCTTTATCCGACCACTCAACAGCCCTGTCAGCCGGACCCATAAAAAGTTCGTAAAGCCGCATTGTATCAGCTCCAAACTTTTTAATGATATAGTCAGGCGTAACTACATTACCTTTTGATTTAGACATTTTTGCTCCGCTGTGATAGATAATTCCTTGATTAAACAGCTTGGAAAATGGCTCGGCAAAATCAATATATCCTAAATTTTTCAAAACTTTGGCAAAAAATCTGACATATAATAAATGCATTACGGCATGCTCTGCTCCGCCGACATATAAATTCACAGGCAGCCAATTTTTTATTTTCTTTTCAGAAGCGAATTTGGTTTTATTTTTAGGGTCGGTATATCTTAAAAAATACCAGGAAGAACAAACAAAAGTATCCATTGTATCGGTCTCTCTTTGAGCCAAAGAACCGCATCGGGGACATTTTGTTTCAATAAATTTTTTTGATTTAGACAAAGGAGATTTTCCTTGGCCGGTAGGCCGAAAATCTTTAATTTTGGGAAGGACAACCGGCAGATTTTTTTCTTTGACCAAAACCTCGCCGCATTTTGAACAGTAAACAATAGGAATAGGAACTCCCCAGTACCTTTGTCTGGAAATAAGCCAATCCCTAAATTTATAACAAATTGATTTTTTGGCCAAATTTCTTTTCTCTAAATATTTTGTAATCTCTTTTTTTGCCTGAACTGATTTTAATCCAGAAAAAATTTTAGAATTTATCAAAATTCCATCTTCTTCAAAAGCTTGTTTAATTGTTGAATTGTTGGATTGCTGAAATCCCAGAATATCTGGTTTAATAACTTGTTTTATTGGCAAATTATACTTTTTAGCAAAACCAAAATCTCTTTGATCATGAGCCGGTACGGCCATAATGGCGCCGGTGCCATATTCTTTTAACACATAATCGGCTATAAAAATTGGTACGGGCTGATTATTCACCGGGTTTATTACTTTTATACCCTTTAATTCTATCCCAGTTTTCTCTTTGTCTTCAGTTAATCTTTCAGTTTCAGTTTTCTTTTTCGCTTTTTCTATGTATTTTTCAACTTCTTTGAAATTTGTGATTTGAGATTTTAAATTCTGAATAATCGGGTGTTCGGGAGCAATCACTACATAAGTGCATCCAAATAAAGTATCTGTTCTGGTAGTAAAAACTGGAACGCTGAATTTTGTATTTTGGATTCTAAACTTAATTTCCGTCCCTTCTGATTTTCCAATCCAATTTCTCTGGATTGTTTTAATTTTTTTTGGCCAGTCAATTTTATCTAAATCCGAGAGTAATTTTTCAGCATAATCAGTAATTTTAAAGAACCATTGATTTAAATATTTTTTCTCAATCAGAAATGAACAACGTTCGCAACGCCCGTCAATAACCTGTTCATTAGCTAAAACAGTTTTACAGGAAGGACAAAAATTTACTGCCGCCTCTTTTCTATAAGCTAAGCCGGCCTGATAAAGCTTCAAAAACATCCATTGAGTCCAGCGATAATATTCCGGGTCGGAAGTTCTAATTTCCCTTTGCCAATCATAGCCAAAACCGGCTGAAATAAGTTGTTTTTTAATGTTGGCAATTGCTTTTTTAGTAGTCAAAGCCGGGTGAATCCCGGTTTTAATGGCGAAATTTTCCGCCGGCAAACCAAAAGCATCCCAACCCATCGGATGTAAAACTTCAAATCCCTCCATTCTTCTCTTTTTGGCGATAACATCGGAAAAAGTATAACCTTTCAAATGGCCTACGTGTAATCCATAAGCTGAAGGATAAGGAAACATATCCAAGCAATAAAACTTTCTCTTTTTGGATTTATCTTTAGCTTCAAATATTCCGATTTTCTGCCAAATTCTCTGCCTTTTTAATTCTATCTTTTGAGGATTATATTTTTCCATAATATAGCTTAATCATATAAAAAAAATCGGCTTTATTCAACCCGACATATTTAACTTGCTTAAAATAAAAAGAAGTGTTATAACAATAAAAGAAGGAATGAAAAATGTTGAAGAAAAAAATGATTCATCTTCATTGGATTCTGACTGAAATTAAAAAGTGGCTTGAAGAGAGTGGAGTCGCAAACAATGGTTCTTTTACAAAATACAACGAGTTGAACATTAGCCCTCAACAACTATCCAAAACAATAGAAGAACACAAAGAAGCAGTCAAAATTTTAAGTGAAGAATTAGCCCAGTGCACAAGACAAGTGTAAACCGGGCGC
>DAOWKS010000053.1 GCA_030643665.1 bacterium | reverse complement strand
GCGGAATGTTTGAACTTTCAGTTCGTCTGGTTTAATTTCTATTTCGCTTTCTTCCGCTTTGGAAATTTCCGGCAAAATCTCAACCATGGCAAAAGAGGTGTGCCGCAGTTTTTGCGGAGAAAATGGAGAAATTCTTACCAATCTGTGAACACCAACCTCTTTTTTTAAGAAACCAAAAGCAAATTTTCCTTTAATTTCCAATGTGGCTGATTTCACGCCGATTCTTCCTTCCGGCCCGCCCGGCTCGCCAAAGGATTGTTCTAAAGTTTTAACCCGGAATCCTTTTTGCCGGCAATATCTTTCATACATTCGCAAGAGCATAGTTGTCCAATCCTGGCTGTCCTGGCCGCCCGCGCCGGCATAGACCGAAAGCATGGCGTTTCCTTTATCATATTTCCCCGAGAGAAATGCCTGAAGCTCTTTTTCCCGGAGCTTTTTTTCAAATTCTTCAAGAGATTCTTTTGTTCTTAAATTATTTAAGTCTTCTTTAAGTTGATTAATGTCTGTTATTTCTTCTTGTAATTGTCTTAATTCTTGGGTAATTTTTATTGCTTTTTCCCGGTTTTTCCAAAAATCCGCTTGCCGTGTTTGTTCTTCTAATTCTTTTTTTCTTTCCTGTTTTTTGGCTAAGTCAAAGGTAGTCCATCAAATGATGGAGTTTATTTTGTAATTCCTTAATTTTTTCTTGAATGTTTTCCATTATGTTTAAATTATAAGAACTTGCCTCGCTTCGCTCGGCAAGACCTTGAAATTAAACTTTTTATTATATTTTTAAAGTAGTTTAATTTTAGCATAAAATTTATCAAAAAAAAAGAGCCGGAGGCGAGATTCGAACTCACGACTTGCTGTTTACGAAACAGCTACTCTACCAACTGAGTTACTCCGGCAAAATTTAATAAAATGAAGCGGGATACCGGTATCGAACCGGCGCCCCGATCCTGCCCATTTTTCAAAGCGAGTGAAGGGAATCGACCCCTCGTCTCAACCTTGCGAAGGTTACATATTGCCACTATACTACACTCGCACAAATGGACGGGATACCGCTGAACTACTGCCGCATTAAAATCCTAATTTTCCCCAAAATTTCTGCCAAATGTTTTTTTGTTTTTCTTTTTCAGTTTCTTTATTTTCTTCTCGTGGCAGGACAATAACCTGATGTTCTCCTTTTTCCACATAGCCCTGTTCGTAAAGTTTTTCTCTTTGATAATCTTCTCTTTCTGTCTTGTTAATTCCGGTTTCTAATTCCTGGTTTTTTTGCTCTAAATTATCAATTTCTTTTTGTGTTTCTTCAATTTGAGTTATAAGTTCCGCTCTCTTTTGTCTTATGTTTAAGTTAGAAACAATTAAATAAGCGATTGTTCCAAAGATTAAAACTATGAAAAGGGCTGATAAAAATATGGCTTTAAAAAGCTCTTTCCTCTTTCTTGATTTCTTAAAACGTGTTATCATAGAAGTACAATGTTTAAGCTTAAAGGAAAAACAATTTTTCGTATAATTTGGATTTTTTTAATATCCCTGGTCATTATAAGCATGATTGGATTTCTTGCGGCTCCTATGTTTTAATTTAGCATCTTTTAAACATTTCTAAAAACACTTTGGAGGGAATTTGAATTCCTCCTTTTTCTTTTAATTTCTTTTTGCCTTTTTTTTGTTTTTCCAGCAGTTTTCTTTTTCTGGTATAGTCACCCCCGTATAAAGGAGCAATTACATCTTTTCTTTTTGCCTTGAGTGTTTCTCGGGCAATAATTTTTCCAGAGATAACTGCCTGCAAAGGAACTGAAAAAAGTTGAAAGGGCAAAGTTTTTTTCAATTTTTCCACTATTCTTTTTCCTTCAACTGCTGCTTTGTCTCTCGCCACAATTCGCGAGAACGCTTCTTCTTTTTTTCCGTTAATCAAAATTTCCATTTTAACCAAATCAGCTCGTTGATACCCTATTGTTTCATAATTCATTGAGCCATAGCCCTGAGTTTGCGTTTTAAGTTTGTCATAAAAATCAATAATTATTTCTCTTAAAGGAATTTCCTCAATTAAGATAACCCGGTCTTTTGAAATGGATTTTGTGTCTATATATTTTGCTTTCAGGTTTTTTAGAATTTCAAAGATTGAACTAAGATAATTAACCGGGCTGATTATTTTTAATTCTATCCAAGGTTCTAAAATTTCTTTAATTTCCGAAGCGGGCGGCCAGTCACTCGGCGAATAAATTAGGATTTCCTGATTTTTTTGATTAATAATTTTTAAGACCACTGAAGGAGTAGAAATTATCAGGTCCAGGCCTGATTCCCGGTGAAGCCGTTCTGAAACAATTTCAGCGTGTAAAGAACCCAAAAATCCGCAGCGAAAACCCCTGCCCAGCATTTCTTTTGTTTCCGGCTCAAAAAATAAAGAAGCGTCATTTAGTTTTAATTTAGCCAATCCTTCTTTCAAGCACTGGTAGTCATTCGGGTCTGTTGGATAAAAACTGGCAAAAACCATTGGCTTTGGCTCAAGATAGCCGGGCAGCGGTTCCAGATGATTATCGCTACTGACAATTGTATCGCCTATTTTTATTTTTTCCGGTTCTTTAATGCCTGTGGCGATATAACCTATTTCGCCGGCTTTTAATTCTTTACTTGGAAATAACTCCGGTTTAAAAACTCCGACCTCTTTTACTTCTGCCGGGGTTTGGGTTGCCATTAAATAAAAATTCTGACCCGTTTTAATTTTACCGTCAACGATTCTTACATAAGCAATTATTCCCTTATAAGCATCATATTTTGAATCAAAAATTAAAGCCCTTAATGGTTTTTCCTGATTGGTTTCCGGCGGCGGAATTTTTTTAATTACGGTTTCTAAAAGCTCCTTAATATTAGTGCCGCGCTTGGCTGAAATTAAAAGAACTTCCTTATGAGAAATGTTCAATAAATTAGCTATTTCTTCTTTTGTTTTTTCAATTCTCGCCTCCGGAGAATCAATTTTATTAATAACCGGAATAATTACCAAATCCTGGGCTTTAGCAAGTTCTAAATTAGAGATTGTTTGGGCTTGAATTCCTTGAGTTGCGTCAACTAAAATTATTGCTCCTTCTACTGCGGCTAAAGAGCGGGAGACCTCGTAAGAGAAATCTACATGACCGGGAGTATCTATCAGATTCAGAATGAATTCTGAACCTGATTCATCGCAGTAAGCCATACAGCAGGGCTGCATTTTAATAGTAATCCCCTTTTCTCTTTCCAGGTCCATTGAATCCAGGAATTGCGGCTTCATTTTTTCTTTGGGAATAGTACCTGTTAATTCCAGAAAGCGGTCGGCTAAAGTAGATTTTCCGTGGTCAATATGAGAGATAATGACAAAATTACGAATTTGATTTTCCATTTCTGGAGCCCGGGAGAGAATTCGAATCCCCAACCTACGAATTACAAATCCGTTGCTCTGCCATTGAGCTACCCGGGCTTAATTTATCTTTTCTTGGTTGACTTGCGTATTTTTTCCCAATAATTGTCGTCTTGCTGAAATTTCTTTTTTTGCGATTTTTCTCTTAATTTTTGAAGCCAATTATATGTCTTACTGTCAGTTTTTAATGTTAAAATTCTAATTTGAGAAAGCAGTTTTTGTAAGAAGAACTCGGATTTAATTTTCTTTTTCCATTTAGGATAAAAAGAAAAAATTTTTTTCTCTTTCTGGGACTTTTCAACAATTTCTGGCAATTCAACTAAAACAGGAATTTTTTGAAACAAAATTATCGCCATGCCTAAAAGAGAAAAACCTAAAACAATTTGAGCTATAATTTCAAAGTTCATAACGAACAAAGTTTTTTAGAGTAATATTTTCTTTTAATTTAGCGATATATTCGTCCAGTAAATTCTTAATTGTTTTTGTTTCGTCTTTTATCCAGGATTGCTCTAAAATAGGAGTTTCTCCTCTGTAAGCGGCAATTTGCAAGCATAATTCGTGCGCTAAATTTTGAAAGTCCTGATTTTTGGAGACAAAATCTGTCTCACAGTTTATTTCTAAAAGAACGCCGATTTTTTTATTGGGATGAATATAACTGGTAATTATTCCTTGTTTTGTTTCTCTGGATGATTTTTTCTGGGCTAATTCCTTGCCTCGTTTTTTTAAAACCTCTTTTGCTTTTTTTAAATCACCCTGGCTTTGTTCTAACGCCTTTTTACATTCCATATACGAAACGTCGGTTTCGTGTCTTAATTGTTTGATTTCTTCAATGTTTAGCATATTTTAGGATTTAGATTTCGCTTTTAAAATCACTTCTTTAACTTTTTCCAAGATGTATTTTACAGAAGAAATAGCGTCGTCATTTGCCGGTATTGGATAATCAACCAAACTCGGATCAGTATTAGTATCTGATATTCCTATTGTTTTAATCTCTTTCTTTTCAGATTCTTTTATTGTTAAGACATCTTTTCTTATATCTATAACAAAAACAGCGTCGGGCAATTGAGATAAATTTTTTATTCCGCCAAATTTTATTTCAAAATTTCTTAATTGCTGGTCAATTTTGCCTTGTTCTTTTTTTGTATATTTTTTTAATTCGCCTTCTTTTTTCTTTTTTTCCAAATCCTTGAAATATTCTATCCTTTTTTTAATGATTTTGAAATTAGTAAAAGTACCTCCCAGCCAACGTTCGTTAACATAAGGCAGTTCGCATTGTTCAGCTATTTCTTTTACTAAATTCTTTACTTGAATTTTTGTCCCGACTAAAAGTAAAACTTTTTTTTCAGAAACAAGTTCTTGAATAAATTTTAAGGCGCTTTTTAATTTTTCAGCTGTTTCTTTAAGATTAATAATATGAATGGTATTTCTTACCCCGGCTAAATAAGGCTTCATTTTTGGATGCACGTTGGAAGTGCGATGGCCAAAATGTAAGCCGGCTTTTGCCATATCTTCTACATTAATGCCAAAATCCGCCTTTTTTGGAGCAGGTTTTTTTACAGCAGTTTTTTCTTTACCCGCCGAAGCTTTAGCGGAGGCGGGTTTAATTTTCTTTTCTTTTGTTTCAATCATAATAGTTATAATATATCACTTTTAAGAAAATAATCAACCCTACAGGTTGCCTACAGGTTGTTGACTTTTCTGTCTGGTTTGATAAAAAGAATATACAATTTGATGATAGGTTTTGTTCCTTGAAAATTGGGTAGGATAAAAAAGAAATGGAGGTGAAAAAAATGGATTCTAAAACAGCTGATACAAGTCAATTAATTTTACAAATTCTGGCTCAACTGGAAGAGCTAAGTAAGAGAAAAAACTTTAAAGAAGCTGTATCCTTTTTGGAAGAGCAAGACCTAATTCGCGACATTAATCCAGAGGGATCTTGTTCAAGAATAAAAGCACTCTGTGGGAAATATGCTCAGATTTAGTAATATCCAGTAATTTTAGTATAAAACATTTGGGGTGTATATTATTTCACCTCATTTTTTTTGAAAATCCTTGCTTTTATGAGAAATTTTTGGTAATATAAAATATCATGAAAAAAGATATACATCCTAAATATTATCCTTCTGCCAAGGTTAAATGCGCTTGCGGCAATACTTTTACTGTTGGCGCGACCCAAGAGTTTCTTGAAATTGAGATTTGTTCTCAATGCCACCCTTTTTACACCGGCAAGGAAAAAATAGTTGATACTCTCGGCAGAGTGGAAAAGTTTAGGAAGCGTTTAGCTAAAAAACAAGAGTTTGCTAAAAATAAGAAAAAATGGAAGAAATAGAAAAAGAAAATACAGAAGCAAGAGATGTGATTATTGAGATTAGAGCTGGTGCCGGCGGAGCCGAAGCCAGCTTGTTTGCTGAAAATCTTTACAGGATGTATTCAAAATATGCCCAGACACAGGGCTGGCAACAAAAACTTTTAAGTTCTCATTCAACTGAATTGGGTGGTTTTAAAGAAATTATTTTTGAGCTCAAAAACGGTAATGTTTTTTCAAAAATAAAGTATGAAGGAGGTGTTCATCGGGTTCAGAGAATACCAAAGACCGAAAAAGGCGGCCGAATCCACACCTCTACTGCCACAGTAGCTGTTTTAGCAAAGCCGAAAAAAGCTCTACTGAAAATAAATCCGTGTGACTTGAAGATTGATTTTTTTAAGGCCTCGGGACCGGGCGGCCAATATGTTAATAAAAGAATGACAGCGGTTCGGCTTACCCATTTTCCTTCAGGAATTGTAGTTAGTTGTCAAACCGAAAGAAACCAGCTACAGAACAAAGAAAACGCAATGGCTGTTTTACAAGCCAAAATTTTAGAAAAAAAACAGCGGGAAGAACAGGAAAAAATCAGCGGAAACAGAAAAGCC
Organism: bacterium; assembly: GCA_030643665.1. Taxonomy (GTDB): domain Bacteria; phylum Patescibacteriota; class Minisyncoccia; order Minisyncoccales; family JAGMAB01; genus JAGMAB01. Next base: position 3,973 of record DAOWKS010000053.1, on the reverse strand, counting down.
CAGATTCATATGGCAATGAGGGCAGAGAAAATCAGAACCTATAATTTTCCCCAAGATAGAATAACCGACCATCGGATAAAAAAAAGCTGGCGCAATATTGAGGAGATAATGGACGGAAAATTAGAGAAAATTGTTAAAACTCTTCAAAAGAATTTAAAAAATTAAATCTTCACAATAAGAAGACATAGTGCCTTCATCTATAAAATCCTGGATGCAGGCAGCGCGTATCATTACCTGTTTAGCGTAAGAATAACTGCCGCCGTAATAACGGGAAGCGGCAGTTATTTCTTTTTGCGCAGTTTTCGTCCCGGCGCCCAAATCAGATAAATACAAAGCTGACGCGGTAAAAGAATCTGTAATATTCCAAGGGTCTGGAATTTTGCCGACAATTTTTTGCACTTTATCTTTTATTCTATTCCATGTTGATGGAATAAACTGGGCAGGGCCCATTGCGCCTCCAAATCCAAAAAGCACATATCCTTTCCACGCGCAGGACACGTTTCCCTGCAAATCAATAGATGCCTTGCAATGATAATTTGTCCAGGGTTTTATGCAATCTGGAATCCAGCAAGAAACCGGCATCTTGGAAAAATTATCTCCTGTTATTTCTAAAAAAATCGGCAAATCGCGCGTATTATTCATAATACGCTTAATCGGCTCGCCGCTTTTGTAAATCCCTGTTCCTGTATTTTTATCGGTAACATAGCACTGTCCCACGTTCCTGCCAATGGCTGATTCCTGGCTGATAATAGCTAATAAGAAAGCCGGTCTGATTCCAACCAAATTACCCACATTCCTGACAATTTCAATTGCCTCGCCAAAGCTTGGAGCTTCGGCAACGCCAATCAGTCTTAAAGACCTTTTCATAATTTCCTGCGCTCTTGCCTGGACTTCTTCAAGATGCTTTTGGTATAAAGCTTCTTCGCCCTTGGTTTTTATTAAAAGGTATTCTTGCTGTTTTTTGATATCCGCGTTTTCTTTCTTTTGCAAAGATTGAATAATAATCACTTCCTCTAATTCTTGTTTTTCTTCATCTAATGATTGTTCCTGATTTTCTAAAACAGTTTTTAGCTCTTTTGTTTCGTCTAAAAGCTGCCGGCTTTTAGAATTCAGCGTTTCTAAAGCCGTTAAATCATTAAAGAAACCGGATAATTCTTTCTCAAAAAGTAAAATTTCAATTAAAGATTTCTGGTCTTTTTCATAAATGGTTCTCAAAATGTTGGCTATTTGCTCCCGTGAATTTTCAATTTTTAAAGAAGTTTTTTCAATTGATGTCTTAGTGTCTTCCATTTGAAAACCAATGTCTTTAATTACCAAATTGCTTTGATAAATTTGATAGTCCAAATTTTTAATTGTATTTTTTAGCCAATAAATTTTATCTTGCAGAGTTTTCTTTTCTTTTGTAGTTTTATTAAGGTCCTTTTCTATTTTCTGGCTTTCTTGCTGGTAATATATTTCGCATTTTTTAAGTAATACCTCATATTCTTCTTTAGAGAGATTTTCAGGTTTTTCTTCGGTTTCACATATTTCTTCGCATATTTTTTCAAGATTTTGCTCATCTTGGGCAAAAATTAAAAAATCCGGCCAAACCAAAGCCGAAAAGACAATAAGTAATAGAACTAAATAATTTTTAGGATTTAAAAAATGGAGCACATTTTTTAATATGCTCGACTCTGGTCTGGGATTTGATTGGTCATTGGTCATTGGGATTTGGGATTTTTTAAATTCGTTTCTTCTTCTTCTTTTTCTTCTTTCTTTTCCTTTTCTTCCACTTTCTCCACTTCTTCCACTTTTTCTTCAATGGGTTTTTCTAATTCTTCTTCTACTTTTTCCGGAGGAGTAACCAAGGCAACGATTTCATTCGGTTCTTTTATAATTTTTACTTCTTTTGCTATTATTAAATCTTTAATTAAAACACTGTCGTCAAAAGTTTTCAGGCAGCTAATATCCACTTTAATTTCATGAGGAAGATTTTGCGGCAGGGCTTTTATTTCTACTTCAGAAATATTTTTAACTAAAGTCCCGTTTAATTCTTTTACTGCCGGCGCTTCTCCGATAAATTCCAAAGGCACGGCAGCTTCTGTTTCTTTATCTAACGCTGGTTGGTAAAAATCTACATGAATAAAATTCCCTTTTAAGGGATCTTTTTGAAAATCATGAACTAAAACCAAAAATTTTTCTTTGGCTCCTTTTACTTCCAAAGAAATCAAGGAACTCTCCCCTGTTTTTCTAAAAAGTTTTTCAAATTCTTTTTCATTTAATTGTAAAGAAAAATTTTTGGTTTTTGGTCCATAGAGAACTGCCGGCAAAAGACCCTTATTTCTAAGGATATTCGGTTTTTCTTCTTTTTCTCTAATAACAGCAGATAGTGTAAACATATTAATTCACAATTTTAATGCATTGAGCCGGACAGACATCAACTGCTTCTTGGATACAGTCAGTTCCTTCTGCTTCTAATTTTTCCTCGTTTGTTTCAGGATTCAGTGTTGAATTTTTAAGATGGGCTTTGCCGTCTTTATTCATTTCAAAAAATTTCGGACAGGCGGCAGCGCACGCGCCGCAGCCAAAGCATTTTTGTGTTTGAAGAATTGTTTTCATATAATTTTTAAGGTTTTTTTAATACTTTATCAGAATTAGTCGAGATTGTAAACTTTTAAAGCGCCATCAACTGTTTTGTTTTCAACGGTGATAGCGTAAATCGCATTGCACATTGCTACTGCTTTTTTAAATCCTTTTTGATGGATATTTCTTCCAGTGGCATTTCCGCAAGCTCCGACTCTAATTTGGTCATACAATCGCTGTAAAAACTTTTTAACATCTACTGAAGAACCGCCGGCGCACACAACGCCTGTTCTGCCCGCCGATTGGATTGCTTCTCTCAGTAATTCTTTTGATTCTTCCCCTTCCTTTTTCGGATAATTAATCTTAACAAAATCACTGCCCAAACAAGCTGCCACGCCGGTAGCGCCTGCAATTAAATGCGGCTCTTTTTCGTCTTTTATTGCTTTGCCTCGCGGGTATATCCAAAGAACCGTTAAAAGACCGTTTTTATGCGCTTCGTAAACCATTCGCGACGCTTCTTCCAGCATTTCTGCTTCATATTCGCTTCCTAAATAAATTGTATAACCGCAAGCAGCTATTTTTAAACCAGAATTTTTCTGAAATTCAATGACTTCGTTAATGTTAGTGATTTTTCCATTATACGGGTCTTTCTGTTCTGTTTTAATAAGGTTAGTTTTTGAATTAAGTTTTACAAGATAACAGACATTTTTATAATCAGCGCCGTACTTGGCAATAAGTCCAAGCTGACTGGCAAAGACACCGATTTTTGCTTTACCGGCAATTCGGAAAAGATGCTCTGGATTAGCATCGTCAGGATGTATGTCTTGACCGTAAAAATCCTTATTCAAATGTTCTATTTTTTGGTCTCCGGCAAAAAGCATTATTCTGTTGGAATTATGCGTTATATCCAGACAGTTCTGGATATATTTTTTTCTCATTGCCTTGGGAACATCTAAAGGCACTCTAATTGTTTTTTTCATAGTTTCTATAATATTTTTCTAAGTTTTTAATGAGACCTTTATTACCAACATAAGTTGGAACTCTTTGATTAATATTTTCCGGTTTAATGTCTAATATAGAACATCTGCCATTAGTTGAAGCGCCACCTGCTTGTTTTATAATAAATGACATTGGATTGCTTTCAGCTAATAATCTTAATTTCCCATTTGGTTTGGTACTAAGCGCTGGATAAGCAAAAATCCCGCCATAATGAAGAATCTGATTAAAATCACCAACAAATGCTCCTCCATATCTTAATTTATATCCCTCTGTTTCTAATCCCTTAATATATTTTCTAAACCCGGGAAGCCAATCCTTACGCAGTCCCCCAACCCCATATAGTTTACCTTGCTTTGGAAGTTTTATATTTTTCTCCTTAAGCACAAATCCTTTTCTGGTATGCAGGAATTCG
>DAOWKS010000004.1 GCA_030643665.1 bacterium | reverse complement strand
GTCCAATATGCTTTATAATCATAAACGAAAATTTTTAATTTTTAATTTTTAATTTTTTGGATTTACTTTTTTAATCCGATTTTTTTAATAATAATGTTATATCTCCTTGTGCTTTCTTCTTTTAAGTATTTTAAAAGTTTTCTTCTATTTGCAACCATTTTTAACAATCCTCTTTTTGAATGAAAATCTTTAGAGTGTTTTTTCAAATGTAAAAGCAGCCTTTTAATTTCTTCAGAAAGCAAAGCAATCTGCACTTCCGGAGATCCGGTGTCTGTTTCATGAACTTTGTATTTTTTGATTGTTTTTGTTTTTTCTTCTGGAGTTAACATAATTTTAAATTTTTAGTTTTTCATTTAGCGAAGCGCTTGTGCCCCGCGCAGGACTCGAACCTACAACCTTGAAATTAAGAGTTTCCTGCTCTACCAATTGAGCTAGCGGGGCAAATTTAATTTTTCAGGGATATTTATCGGTCGAGGAACTTCTCTAAGTGATTTCCATTCTTTTTGTACTAATTCTGTTTGAGGTTCTATATTTTTTAGTATTGCCTTTACCCAGCCGAAAACCCTATGACGCATATCAGTTCCCCTTGGAACCACAATTCTTATTGTTCCGTAATAAAGATTGTTTTTCTTATATCCTTTATTGGGAGGTTTTACGAAACTTTTGCCAAAATTTTCAAGAGGAATACCAGTTAATTGCGACCAAAATTGTTTTATTTCCTGTTCATTTTGTTGAGGATAGATATTAAGTTTCGCTTTTAGATATTTCGTAGAAACTTTGAAAATTTGGTTAAACCATCTTACCATAAAAAGTATAAAATGAGGATCGGAATTTGTAATAGCAAAATGATTTGTTTTACTTCCTTCTGACCAATATAAAGCTGCTCCTAAAAAGCGATATGTTTCAAAAGAAAGAGGAAGATGAATTTCTTTTTCGGCTTCTTTAATAATTTTTGCTATTTCTCTTTTTCTTCTTTCTTTTTGACTATTTGGTCCTCTGGCTAAAAGTAAAACTTGTTTTGTATAAAGCCGTTCTCGGTCTTCAAGACTTAAAGGAACATTTATACACCAAAACCTAACTGTACTCTTTGCTACATCTAACTCTTTTCCTATTTCTCTATAACTTAATCCTTTCTTTCGTAATTTAATTGCTTCCTTTTTTAATTTTGAATACTTTGATTTATCCATTTCATTTTTTCTATTTACTACTTTTCCATTAAGTCATGGGGGCGGGGGAAATTATTCGCAAGGAATTGTGAAAAAACCTGTTTCCCACCAACTTTTAAAAATATTTTCAGCCCAAACATCTAAACCAATTGTTTGCAAGAATAAACCTATAATAATCCAGCCGCCGTAAATTATAATTAAGCCGATAACTACTGAAGTCATTAATTTTTTTGCGTCGCTAAGAAGGGTTGGTCCGCCGGGCAAAAATTCCAGAGTCGCGCCTATAAACATTATTCCGCCGATTACCAGCATCAGGACTGCCAAGGGCGGAACTAATTTTATTAAAACAAAATCAATAATATTATCAACCAATTCAAAAAAATGACAGAATTGACAATCCGGCTCTTCTGTTATACATACACCGGTTGCTTCATTATATTCTTCACAACCGCCGCAAGGAACCAAGCCAGCCGCCTGCGTAATTAAAGGAATAAAAACAATGCCTGCTAATACAATAATTAAAAATAATTTCTTCATCATTTTAATATAAAATAATTTTTCACTTTTAATTTAGTGAAGCGTTTGTGCCCCCGGAAGGACTCGAACCCTCAACTAGGCGTCCGAAGCGCCTCGTGTTATCCATTATACCACGGGGACATTTAATTATCCTACCCCATTAGAAATTTAAGGTCAACTCTTTATGTAATTATAAGAGAAAGTGATGTCATTTCTAACGGGGCAGGCCAAACCAATTGAAAAAAGCAAATTTTTGAGTTAAGATTAGATTATGAATATCCCAAAAGAAGTAAAACTTGTCATTGAAAAATTAAAGAAAGAGCGCTTTAGCGCTCATATTGTCGGCGGGTGCGTCAGGGATTTTTTAAGAGGAATTAAACCCCAAGATTGGGATGTGGCTACTAATGCCAAGCCGAAAGAGATTCAAAAAATATTTCCCAAAAATTTTTACGAGAACAAGTTTTTAACAGTAACCGTTCAAACTGGCAGTAATAAGCCGGAACTTAAAGAAATTGAAATTACCACTTATCGTTGTGAAGCAAAATACACTGACAAACGTCATCCTGACGAAATCAAGTTTGCCAAGACAATTGAGGAAGATTTGCATAGAAGGGATTTTACAGTCAATGCTTTGGCAATGGATGAAAAATTGAAAATTATTGACTTATTTAACGGACAAAAAGATTTAGAAAATAAAATTATTCAAACAGTAGGAAAAGCCGAAGATAGGTTTTCAGAGGATGCTTTGAGAATGCTCAGGGCGGTTAGATTAACATCTGTTCTTGGTAACTTAGAAGCTGGCGGATGGCAAATTAAAGAAAAAACCAACCAAGCAATCAAAAAAAATTCTTTCTTATTACAGGCGATTTCAAAAGAACGAATCAGGGATGAATTGCTCAAGATTATTATGTCTGAAAAAGCGTCTGAAGGCATAGAGCTTTTAAGGCAGCTTCAAATGTTAAAATATATTATGCCTGAATTAGAAGAGAGTTATGGAATAAGCCAAAACAAGCATCATATTTATGACTGTTATGAACATAGTTTGCGTTCTTTGGATTTTGCGGTTAAGAGCAATTTTAACAAATATGTTCGTTTGGCCGCTTTGCTTCATGATATTGGCAAACCGCGAACTAAGCGGGGTGAAGGACCAGAAGCTACTTTTTATAACCACGAAATTGTTGGAGCGAAAATGACTGTTCAATTATTAAATCGGTTGAAATTTTCCAAAAAAGATATTGAAAAAATTTTTAAATTAGTAAGATTTCATTTGTTTTATTACAATGTTGACGAAGTTGGCAAAGCATCGGTAAGGAGATTGGTGCGTCAGGTAGGTACGGAAAACATAAATGAATTGCTTCAAGTGAGAATGTGCGATAGGATTGGTTCCGGTTGTCCCAAAGCAGAACCGTATAAATTAAGGCATTTAAGGTATTTAATTGAGAAAGTTGCCCAGGACCCGATTTCAGTCAAAAAATTAAGAGTTAAAGGCGATGACATAATGAGGATTTTAAAAATCAAACCTTGTCTTAAGGTAGGACAAGTTTTAGATGTCCTGCTTGGTTATGTTTTAGAAGACCCGCAAAAAAACAAAAAGGAGTTTTTAGAAAAAGAAATTAAAAAATTAGGCAAATTATCTGTTGAAAAATTAAAATCAAAAACAAATGAAGCAAAAAAACAAAGAGAAAAATTAGAGATGAAGAAAGATGAGATGACCAAGAAAAAATACTGGGTGACATAGATTATTCGGAGCGTAGCGTAGTAGCCTAACGCACCTCGTTCGGGACGAGGAGATCGCTGGTGCGAATCCAGTCGCTCCGACAAAATTAAAGAGTTATTAGTTCCTTAAATTTATCTCTTAATTTACCATCAAGATATTTTTTAGGATAAATATCTTGTGGATAAATTGCAACCAAAGTAAGATTGTGCTTTTGACAAAGTTTCCTCTTTTTTCTTATAGCACGATCATAACGAGGGCTATCTCCGGCAAGGCCGAAATATTCAACAAATATATATTTTTCTCTAAACTTAATGCCCCAATCTGCTTTGTGATTTGTTTCAGGATAGGATACATTTCTTTCGTGAGAAATATTGTTTTTTGTAAGCCAATTATCAATAATAGCTTCAGAAATAGAATCACAGATATGTCCATCTGATGCTATGGTATTTATGCGTTTATACATTCGTTGACTGTGTGAACGGTTCGGTTGAAGACCGGCAGCAATAACAGCATTGTTCCATGAGCCAAAAATATCCCTACAAATCTCAGCAATTTTTTCTAGTTCTCGTTTTGCCGGAACTCTTTTTAATTCTTGAGCGGTTTGCTTTATAATTTTTATGAGTTGTTGAGGAGCATGTTTTTCCGCTTCTCTTCTGCACTTTACAGAACAGTATTTTGAATTTCCATTTCCTTTTTTAAACTGTTTGCCGCATTTTATACAGGTCTTTAACTCTGCTTTTCTCTTTGGATATTTTTTGTTATTGACCTGTGCAGTACAAGATTGAGAACAATAATTATGAGGAGAGATTTTGCAAGGAGTTCGTTCAAAACGCTTGCCACAATTTTCACAAGTAATTACTTGTTTTTTGGTTCTGTATTGAGATAAGCATTTTCTTGAACAATAAAAATTGTGTCCCAGTTTTAGATTTTCGTTAATGCGTCCTGTGCTTCGATAAATAGGTTTTTTACAGATTGCGCAAAAAACTTTTTTTAATTTAGCCATAAAAATTTATTAAAAGGTTAAAAATCTGATTGATTTTCTTTTTAATTTGGATTATTATTAAAATAGATAAGGTAGATAATTTACAATTTATCCTATACATTATAATGGTATATTATTAAAGAGGATATGTCAAGTCAAAATAATACTTCAAAATCAAATATTGCTAAAAATATAAAGAAATTGAGACAAAAGAAAGGAATTTCTCAAGACAGGTTGTCAAAACTGGCCGATTTATCTTTGAACACAATTGTGAATATTGAAGTCGGCAATAATTCTAACCCAACCCTCGCAACCCTGCAAAAAATCGCTAAGGCGCTGGATATTAAAATTGACGATTTATTAAAGTAAGAGCTATGAAAAATTATCAAGGCGTTATTATTGAGGAGTCTCTTGAAAATAAAGATGTTCTCAAGAAAGTAAAAATTATTTCAACGAGAGTTGAAAAAGTTGTGGAGAAACACAAAACCCCGTGGCTTTCGCAATGGACTTTACATACTGTTGAAATTTCAGAAGACGAAGCAAAAAAAATTGCCGAAGAAATTAGCAAATCACTTGACCATACTCACAGTGGCTCATGGTATGCCGATTTCAAAAATGATACTCATTGTTACATTATTTTTCGCGATAAAATTTTTTACATAGACCGGAAAAAGAAAAAACAATATGACGAAGCGAAGCATTATGGTATCTCGCTCGGCATACCAGAGCATCAGGTTGATTTTCATCCTGACATTGCGGAGTGGGAAAGATAGAAATTTATGAAATTAAATATATGAAACCGAAACTGATAATATTTGATTTTTTTGGGACTTTGGGGTTTTTCACAAAAGAAGTCAAAAAACAGGATTTTCTCAAGGAAAATGTTGATTGTGAGCTTTTTGATGATATAAAAGAAGCAATAAAATTGCCTTGTCAAAAAGCGATTTTGACCACTGGTTCTGCTTTTTTGTTTTCAGGGCTTGATTTGGAAAAACATTTTAAAATTTTCACTCCAGAAGAAACAAAATTTATAAAGCCGGACCAGAGAGCGTTTTTAATAGTTTTGGAAAAGTTTAACGTTAAGCCGGAACAAGCAGTAATGGTTGGCGATGAAATAGAAAGAGATATTTTACCGGCTGAAAAATTAGGCATAAAAGCCATACTGATTGACCGCGAGAACAAAATTAAAAATTATTCAGGCATTAAAATTAATTCTTTGTCTGAACTTAAAAATATATTAGTTTAGAAATTTTATCCGGGCTCATAGTATAATGGTATTACACCGCATTCGCATTGCGGAAATGCGAGTTCAATTCTCGCTGAGTCCACAAAGGTATAATTGGTTGCGTTTTGTATCATTTATGATACAATTAGAGTATAAAAATGATACGATTATTAAATACGAAGTATTCAAGGTTTCCCGCTGAAAGCGGGAGTTCTTAAATTATGGAATTAAAGTTTAGCCAATTAAATAAAAGACAAGAAATAATTCTGAATTTAATTGATGAGCAAGGGAAAATCTCCGTTTCCGAAATGGTTTTTAGTTTGGCTCAAAAACTTTCTAAAATTTCCAGAATTACAATAATTAGAGATTTGAATCAATTGTTAAAATTTAATTTTGTTAAACGAATTGGCAAAGGCAGAAGCGTAGTTTACCAATTATCTAATCAATATAATCTTTTAAAACCGATTAATGTAAATGATTATTTCAAAATTGCGCCGGATCAAAGAAGGGCTAAAAAAAGTTTTAATTTTGAACTTGTTAGTATTTTCAAAAATATTTTTATTGTTGATGAAAAAAAATATCTTAGCCAGCTTGCTTTAGAATATCAAAAAAATATCAAAGAATTACCAGAAGCCAATTTTAAGCGCGAATTTGAGCGCTTAGTCGTAGAATTAAGTTGGAAATCTTCTGCTATTGAAGGAAATACTTATACTCTTTTAGAGACAGAATTTTTAATTAAACATAATAAGCGAGCCAAGGGACGCAAAAAAAAAGAAGCAATTATGATTTTGAATCATAAAAATGTTTTGGAATATATCAGGAAAAGTCTTTTGGCGTTTAAAAAAATTACAGTTGCCAAACTGGAAGACATACATTTTCTTTTGACTAAAGATTTGGATATTGGCCGCGGGCTTAGAAAATCACCGGTTGGAATCACCGGCACCGCATATCGGCCAATAGATAATGTTTTTCAAATTAAAGAAGCGTTAGAAAAAACTTGCGCAATAGTTAATCAAGAAAAAAACATTTTTGCCAAAGCCGTTATTTTAATGGTAATGGTTGCTTATATTCAACCATTTGACGATGGCAATAAACGAACAAGCAGATTGGCTGCTAACGCTATTTTAATGACTAATAATATTTGTCCGCTTTCTTATCGCAGTGTTAAAGAAGAAGAATACAAAAAAGCGATTATTTTATTTTACGAACAAAACAATATTAGTTATTTCAAAAATCTTTTTATTGAGCAATTTGAATTTGCCGTTAAAAATTATTTTGTTTCAAATTTATAGCAAATACAAGGCAAATTTTAATAAAGCGCGTTTAAAACTTGTTATGTGAAATAAATTTTAGGCCTTACAGAATATTTAAATAAATTTATTAAATTTATGAAAGAAATTTTTGAAAAAATTTGGAAATTAGCGCTTCCATATTTGAAAAAAGGTAAAAGGAAAGATTTTGTAGTTCATACTAAAGGAGTTATTAAAGCTATGGAATTATTGCTAAAACAAGAAAAAGGAGATGAAAATATTTTAATTCCGGCAGCGATATTGCATGATGTTGGATGGTCAAAAGTCCCCTTAAACTTACAAATGAGCAATGATAAAGCAGGAAAGATAAAGGCGTTAGAGTTGCATTTAAAATACGCTCCTTTGATTATTAAAGAAGTTTTAATCAAATGTGAATATAATGAAAATCAAATCAAAAAAATAATTGATATAGTTTTAGCGCATAAGTTCAAAAATCCAAGACGATTGGATAAACGATTACTGATTGACGCTGATACTTTATCTGATGCTTTTAGGAAACAATTTTTTAGTGATATTAAAGCATATAAAACAACACCCGAGGAACTTTATAATTTTAGAAAAAACAATCAATTTTATACAAAAACAGCAAAAATAATTTTTAATAAAGAATTAAATGAGAGAAAAAAGGAATTTTTACGCGCCCCAAATTAACTCTCGTTCAACGGACTTAAAGCAGACGATTTTAAAGAAAAAAAGCCAATTAATTTATAATCATTATAATTATGGATGAGCAGAAAATGTTAGAAACCATAAAACAATTCGCTGAAAAACTGCCTAAATTTCCAGATGGAAGAATTAATTATTCAAATTCTGACACCGCGCCAGTAATTACTATTTTTATTAAACACCAAGATAAAATCCTTCTTTTGAAAAGAAGCGATAAGGTTAGAACATATCAGGAAAAATGGAACACAGTTGCCGGTTATTTAGATGAAATAAAACCAATTCAAGAAAAAGTCCTTGAAGAAATTAGGGAGGAGTTAGGAATTGAGCGCGATAATAATATATTATCAATTCATCTCGGAGAATCTTATCAGTTTACAGATACTGAGGTAAAAAAGACTTGGATTGTTCATCCTGTTTTAATAAAATTAAGGAATAAGCCAGAAATAAAATTAGATTGGGAGCATACAGAGTATAAATGGATTAAGCCGGAAGAGATTAAAAATTTTGAGAGCGTTTCCAATCTTGAAAATAGCTTGGAAAAAATTCAGAGTTTTTTCTAATAAATGCTATATGAACACAAGGCAAACAGGCAATTTGGGCGAGAAAATCGCCGAGAGTTATTTGAAAAACAAGGGCTATAAAATTTTAGACAGGAATTATTGTTTTCGTTTTTCATCAAGCCCTCAAAAGGGAGAAATAGATATTATTGCCAAGAAAGGAGACAGTTTTTGTTTTTTTGAGGTAAAAACGATTAGAATTAGACCCGGATATAAATCTATTATTTTACCGGAGGAAAAAGTAAATTTTGCCAAGCAGAGAAAATTGATAAAAGTATCTGAAGTTTGGCTGGTAAAAAACAAGATTCCTTTAGACATAAAATGGCAGATTGATGTAATTGCCATTAAAATAAATCCAGACAATCAATCTGAAATTTCCCATTTTGAAAACGCTGTTTCTTTATGAGTTTTCTTTTTATTATTTCATGTTTCTAATTACGAAGTAATCAAGGTTCTTGAGCGAAGCGAAAGGTTCTTATTTTTTTCTTAAATTATGTTATTCATTTTATCTTGCTTATACTTTTTTCTCCCTGCGTATTTTACTAATATGACTCCGCCTTTAATCGCCAGGATTAAGATTTTTGATTTTTTAGGCAAGCCGGTTGATTTTAATAAAAAATTTCTCTCTAAGCCGATTTTAGGAAGCCACAAAACCTGGCGCGGAGTAATTTTCGCAATGCTGATGGGAATTTTAACAGTTATGCTTCAGGCAGAACTTTTTCAATTTTCTTTTATACAAAAAATTTCTTTTCTTAATTATCAGCAAATCAACATTTTTCTTTTTGGTTTTTTGATTTCCGGCGGCGCTGTTTTCGGCGATTTATTTTTTGCTTTTATTAAACGCCGCTTGCAATTAAAGCCGGGCGCTAAATTCTTGCCTTTTGACCAGACAAATTATGTGCTTGGCGCCGCGCTGTTCTTGACGTGCTTTTTGAAAATTGATATATTTATTTGGGTTACTATTTTTATTTTAACCTTTTTTTTACACATAATTTTTAATAGAATCGGCTTCTTACTTGGCTTGCATAAAGCTAAATGGTAGAATATAATTATTATTATATTATGTCAGAGATTTTTACAACGTTTTTACAAAGTTTTATTGGGTTTTTGCCTCAGATTTTGTGGGCTATTTTGGTTTTTCTTATTGGTTGGTTTGCAGCTAAGGTTGCTGGAAAAGTAGTAGATGTTTTTCTGGACAAGATTCGCCTAAATCATTTGTTCAAGCGCATGGGCTGGCAGGAAGCGCTGACTAAAATAGATATTCACATTCCAATATCAAGAATTTTCGGGGAATTAGTCAGGTGGTTTGTTGTTATCTTGTTTTTAATGGCTTGCACGGAAATTGTCGGGCTTTTTCAAGTAAGCCATTTTTTAGAAAAAGTGATTGGTTATTTTTACAATATTTTTATTGCTGTTTTGATTTTTATTGTGGCTGTTTTCTTGGTTAATTTTTCCCAAAAAATTGTCATCGGCACTTTGGAAAAAGAAAAAATCATTTATTCCCGTTTTTTAGGAAAAGGAATTTCTTGGGCAATTTGGATTTTGGTAATTTTGGCTATTCTTTACCAGTTAAATATTGTCCCGACTTTAATTTTGGTTATTTTTATCGGTGTAACTACTATGATTGCTTTGGCAGTAGGAATTGCTTTTGGTTTGGGAGGAAAAGATTTAGCGTCTAAAATTTTGAAAGAGTTAGAAGAAAAATTCAAATAAGGACCTGCCTCTCTTCGCTCGGCAGAACCTTGCTTCGCTAAGGAATAATCATATAATCTTGAAGTAGTTTTGAAATAAAACCAATGGAACATTTAACTCAAAAGGAGTTTAAAAAAATGATTTTTTCTTCTTATGAAAAAATAGAGAGAGAAAAAGAGCAAATTAACAAAATAAATGTTTTCCCGGTTCCTGACCAGGATACAGGAAACAATTTAGCGGCTACTTTAAAAGGAATAAAACAAGCAATTGAAAACAGGGATTTTAATGACTTAGAGGAATTTTCCCAAGCTGCTTTGAACGGAGCATTAGCTTTTGCTCAAGGCAATGCCGGCGTAATTTATACCGGTTTTTTATCTGGATTTTTACCCTGTCTTGATAAAAATTCAACAGATGCCAAAAAATTAGCCCTGGCTTTTGAAAAAGGCGAAGAAAAAGCCAGACAGTCAATTCAAAACCCAGTAGAGGGAACAATTTTAGATGTTATTGAAGCAGCCGCAGAAACCATTAAAAAAGAATCAGCCAAAGAAACAGATATTATTATTCTTTTCAGAAAAGCAATTGAGAAAGCGCAACAAGCTCTTTTAGCTACCCGGGAAAAAATGGAAATTTTTAGAAAAGCTAATGTGGTTGATGCCGGCGGCTTGGGATTTTTAATGATTTTGGAGAGCTATTTAGATGTGTTAGAAGAAGAAAAACCCATTGTTGCTAAAGCTATGGCGGGCGAGGCAGTTAAACCATCGGAACAAATTAAAAGATTTGTCCAGATTCTTGTGAATCGCTACGAAGTAGTGGCTTTAATTGAAGAACCTAAATTAAGCGATGAAGAAATAAAAGAAAAATTAAATCGTCTGGGTAATTCTTTGGTTTTAGTCAGGCACGGAAATAAAATGAAAATCCATATTCATACTGATTATCCGGACGAAGTGAAAAAAGTTATTAACACAGCCGGAAAAATTCTAAATTTAAGAGAAGAAGATATGGCTAAAGAAGTGGCTGGAGAGGAATCAGTGAGAAAAGTTTCCATTGGCATTGTTACTGAAGATGTTACCGCGCTTTTGCCAAAGATTATTGAAAAATATCAAATTGAACTGGCTTTTGCCAAATATGATTGGTCAGCCGGCGAAAATTTACCGGGCGAGAATATTTATCAAAAAATGCGAGAAGCAGACAAGCAAGGAATTAAGGCCTTTCCTAAGACCTCTCAGGCAGCGCCAAAATCTTATTTAGACGCTTATGAAAAACAGCTTAATAAGTTTGATAAAATTCTTTGTATTACTATAACTTCCAAGCTTTCCGGCTGCTATAATTCAGCCAAGCAGGCCGAAACAATGGTAAAAGAGCCGCAGCGGATTTTTGTTTTTGATTCTTTAACCGCAGCAGCCGGACAGGCGCTTTTAGTTCTGCGGGCAATAGAATTAATTCAGGAGCAAAGAGAAATTAGCGAGGTTATAAAAGAACTTAAAAATCTAATTCCCAAGACACATTTATATATTATTTTTGACGACCCGAAATGGATTGAGGCCGGCGGCAGAGTGACTAAATCCCAGGCAAAATGGATTGGAAGAATGAAAAAATTACGCTTTCATCCTTTGATGGCAATAAAAAACGGTCTTATTGCCAAAGCAGGAATTGTCTGGGCAAAAGATATGGCTGAAGCGTTGTTTAAGAAAATATCAAAAGAAAGCCAGAAAGCCAGAAAACAAGGCAAAACAATCAGAGTAGTAATTAATCATGCCGATAATATTAACGACGCGGAAAAATTAAAAAAAATGTTAAAACAAAAATTAAAAGCCGAGGTATCTTTTATTAGTTTAGCGCCAGCAGTAATTTGCGCCCAGGCCGGTCCCGGCACGTTGCTTGCTGCCTGGCAGGAAATATGAACCCAAGAATTAAAATTTTGTCTTCTAATTTTTCATTACATTCAAAATTATGAAAAATCAAATTAATCATGTGGCAATAATTCCTGATGGAAATCGGAGGTGGGCAAAGGAAAAAGGGATTGCTCCTGAACAAGGACACAGAGTTGGCATAAAAACATTAGAAAAACTTTTGGATAAATCCATTGAAATGAAAATCCCTCATTTAACATTTTGGGCCGCTTCTTATGATAATCTTACTAATAGGTCTAAAAAAGAGGTAAATTTTCTGATTCAATTTCTGACTAAAGAGTTTCAAAGATTGCTTGAAGACGCCAAAATTCAGAGAAATAAAGTCCGGGTTAGAATTTTAGGCCGTTTCAAAGGAATTTTTCCAACCAAAACTTTAGGAATTATTGAGAAATTAATGAGAAAGACGGAAAAATACGACATATTTTC
The DNA here is from genome assembly GCA_030643665.1 of bacterium. Lineage (GTDB taxonomy): Bacteria > Patescibacteriota > Minisyncoccia > Minisyncoccales > JAGMAB01 > JAGMAB01. The sequence continues at coordinate 2,700 of DAOWKS010000004.1, read as the reverse complement.
TTTAACCATTCTTTTGGCGTATAACGGCACAGATGAAATGGTGGAAGCGACAAAAGGACTTACTGCCTGGCTCAAAAGAAAAGCAATCAGAATTACCGGAGAACTGATTAAAAGATTTTTATGGACAAAAGACCTGCCGCCGGTTGATTTGGTGATTAGAACCGGCTGCCAGGGCGACCCTCATAATTCAGCCGGATTTATGATGTGGCATACGGCAAATTCGCAGTATTATTTTACCAAGACCTTATTCCCGAATTTTTCTCCGGAAGAGTTTGAAAAAGCAGTCCAGAATTTTCTTAAAAGACAAAGAAGATTAGGTAAGTGAATAAAAGCGTAAAGTGTAAAAAGAAAAGTGTAAAGTAACAGTGTAAAATTCAAAACAATAAAATATATTTTAAACTTTAAGTTGTTGCTTTTCGTTTTTCGCTTTTAGCTTTTCGCTATTCATTTTATGTATATTAAAGGCGTTGGAATGACAAAATTTAATTATTCTCAGAAACCCTGGTGGCGGTTTGCTTTTGACGCGGCAATAGAGGCGTTGGAAGACGCGAAAATGAAAATTTCTGACATTGACGCAATTGTTTTGAGCACTGTTTCCAGCGCGGCCGGCGGCGAACACCAGACCCATAAAATCTCTCTTGTGTCTGATTTATTCAAAACAAATGTGCCGATTATTGAGACGCCTTCGGTTTGCAGCGGCGGCGGACTTGCCTTATGGACTGCTAATCATTTAAATCTTAAAAATGTTTTGGTTGTGGCCGGCGAAAAATTAGTTGATAATCGCAGCGAGGTGACCGTTGATTGGATTTTATCAGCCGCGGAGAGAGATATTGAACAAACAGAGGGAATGATTTTTCCGGTGCAAAATGCTTTGGTTGCCCAGCAATATATGAGAAAATATGGCGCGACAGAAGATGATTTGGCTTTAATTGCTTTCAAAAACCATGAAAACGCTGTTTTAAATCCAAAAGCGTATTATTATAAAAGGCCGGTTTCTCTGGAAAAAATAAAAAACTCAGCGATAATTGCTTCGCCTTTTCGTTTGTTTGATTGTTCTCTTTCAGTGAACGGAGGAGCCGCCGCAATTTTATCCCAAGAAAAAACTGACATTGAAATTATTGGCTCCGGCTTTGCCACAGATTATCTTTTAACTTTTGGCAGGCAGATTCTTACTCATTTTAAGGCAACCCGTCTCGCGGCTCAGCAAGCGTATAAACAGGCAGGAATTAAACCGGAACAAATTGATGTGGCGGAAGTCCACGACGCTTTTACTTCAGTAGAACTTTTTTCTTATGAGGATTTGGGCTTTGCCGAAATTGGGAAAGGCAAGGATTTAATAAGAACAGGTATGGTTAATTTGAATGGAAAATTGCCGGTTAATGTTTCAGGCGGTTTAAAAGCTAAAGGACATCCGATTTCAGCAACCGGACTCGCGCAGATTTATGAAATTACCAATCAACTGCGAGGGAAATGTAAAGAAAGACAGGTAAAAAATAATCCCAAAATTGGCTTGTGCCATAATATTGGCGGCGCCGGCGGCAGCGTAATAGTTCATATACTTAAAAAATCCTAATGACAAAATTGGACGATCGCACGATTTTGTCATAAATTTCATTTTAGAATAAAAAACAGGACGAGAGAGTTGTATTCAATATGAATTCAACTTTCGTCCCTTATTTTAAAGAAAAGAAAGAAAATTATACCGCTCTTATTTGTACTTTCCCGGCTCCTTTTTCTATCTCTTCTATGGCTTTTAGCCATAGTTTTCTCACAACACTTCCCTTTTTTTCCACTATATTCAGCCTTATTTGGTTTTTCACTGCTACTTCTATGTCCGTTTCATCTCCTTCTAAATCGGTGGATACCAATGGCGAAAAATTATCACCACTGCCGACAGATAAAGAATTTTTTGTTATTCTCAATCTGCTTTTCTCATTTTCTACTTTAATCTCTATCACTCGATCGTCTCTAACTTCTTTAATTGCCAGGTAGATACCATTTATGATATCTTCCTTTTCTTTCCATTCTTTTTCTTCCTTTTGCTTTTCTTCCTTTGCTACTCTTCCAATCTCTCCAACCAATTTTTTTATTCCCTCACTCATTTTTTTTTCTTCACCTCTCTTTTTTTACCCAAATAATTGGGAGAAGATAAAATAAGAAATACTTCTTTCATCTTCTACTTAAAAGTAAAGCATATCTTATCAAATTTGTCAAGTGTTGTTTTTCAAATCATAATTTGCTATTCTATGAGTAGCGATTTTTTATGTTTTACAAATGCCCAAAATGTAAAAAAGTTTGGCAGTATCCGATTGAAAAATGTCCGGATTGTTTTTTGGAATTGGAACGGGTTAGGAGCAGCCAAAAAGCCAAAGTAATCGGGGTTTGTAAAACAATTATTCCTACCCTGCTTCATCCAAAAACGCCTTATTTTATTTTGTTGTTAGAAGATGAAAAAGGAAACAAATGGGCGCATAAAAGCATTAAGGAGTACAAAATCGGAGAAGATTTTGATATTGAAAAAAGCTCAGATAAAAACGCAGTAGCTGTCTGGCGGATAAAATACGATATTTTGGAAGCAATTGAGAAAAACATTGAATTATTAGGAGGAATAGAGATAAATCAAGATACAAAAATTCTTATTTTGCCAACTTTGGTTTCTCCTACTCATCCTTATTTTAGAGATAATACTTCGCCTCAATT
>DAOWKS010000023.1 GCA_030643665.1 bacterium | reverse complement strand
TAAAAGCAATGGTATAATTTCCCCAATAAGCAAAAGTAATCTTCATAACTCTACAAATTTATTAATTTTATTCTCAAGTGTATCACAAAAATTGTTAAAAATCTACTTTTAAATTAAAAAAAAGCCCTGAGTTCATCTTCTAAAGACAAAATCAGGACAATATACAGGACAATATACAGAAAAATATAGAAACAAAAAAATTAAAACCCCCTATTTTTTTATTCTATATTTTTATTCCCTCTTGGGGTTTATCTATAAACCGTTTTCTCCCGACGGTTTGATAAACTCTAAGGTATCGCCCTTCTTGAGATTGTAGGTCTCTTTGACCTCTTTCCCCTTGACTTTCGCTTTTGCTCCCTCTGGAATGTTTAAAACATCCCTAAGGTTTTTTCTCACTGATCCAACAAACTCACCCTCAACTTCATATTTCCCGCTGTTCGCTCCGCAAATCACTTTTATTTTTCTCATTCTCATCTCCTTTTTTTACTTTCCCTATAAGACAACAATACTCGCGCTAAGCTCTGTCTCGGCGTACAGACCGAGCATTTCCACTCATAATATCAATATAGACCTCGTCGTATTTAAGTTTTCCTGTAAACCAAACGTAAAAACTGTTCAACATTGCTGCCGCAATAGCATTATTCATTATAAGCAATTGCGGCTTACTCTCTGCCAACTCACCACAACCTGCCTCTCCGGGATTTTTGTCTCTGGGATTCTGAATCTCCGGATGGTAATCGTTGGTTAAAGGAAGAGTAACATCTTCGCCATTCTTCCGAAGATAGACTTGAACATTGCCGTCTATCCAATCGTTTCCCCCAGATATCAAAACCATATCACTAAGTTCCCCGCAGTAGTCGGAAACAACTTTCCTCGTAGCGTGGTTATCCACGCAGAGGAAAATGATATCTCCTTCTCGAATAAGCGAGCCAACTGTCTCTTCGGTAACATATCTTGCCTTGCTCCGAAAGTAGATTTTCGTAAACTCCTTTTCTAATCGTTCTGCTGTAATTTCTGCCTTGTTCCCTAATTTGTTAAAGGACTGACGATATTGATTCTTGATTTCAAAGTCATCTCCGTCAATCAGTGTTATCTCAACTTCCTTGTCACTAAAGTTGAGAAATCTTGCTAAGGTTGATAATAGAGCGCAACCAACCCCTCCAATTCCAATCACTTTTATTTTCACTTTTTACCTCCGTGAATAGAATAATTGATTTATTCGTTTTTGTCAATATGTGCCTAAAACATAGCTGATATTCTCACTTATCTAAAAAGACACTTCCTTCGCTTCTTCACTTTTCCGAACCAATCTCTGGATGACGGATAAGAACGGTAGTCTTGATCATCTGGAAGCACTATCTCGTAAAACTGGACTTCGTCGGGTTTGGAACCGACCTTAGCGATATCTCCCTGTCGCCTCGGCACTTTTCTCCTTCGATAATTGGGTCTAAATAATCTGAACGGCGGAGTGTAATCTATCTCTCTAATCCCTTCAATAATATCTTTGGGCTTCACTTTAAATCGGTTATTGTTTACCACTATTGAACAACTAATAGTAAAGTATGGCAGGTCAACATTACCAATAGTTATGTGAATGCCGTCAAAGTCTTCTTCGTTACCTTCGTCAATTGGAGAATGAAAGGCACTAAAATCACAATGGGAATGAATCGTTCCAATAAGTTGGTATCCTTCAAATCTTTCACTTAAATCGTAGTCAACCGAAATTTTATCAACTCTTTGCTTTGGACAATGAGGTAGATAGTTTTTCTCTTGAGAATAGTGTAAAAGCACTACTGCTTCCGCTCTGTGATATTGGTAGATTCGACGAAAGAATAGCAAACTTTTAACTATAATCTCTGAAGAAATCTTAGGAAGTCTCAAGGCCATGCTTGGTTCCAATGCTTCAAGAAAAGAAATCTTGTCTACCTTGACTGTTGCTTGAATAAATCCTGTGTCTTTATGGAGAAAAATGCCGTCCCCGGTAATAATATAGTATGTCCCTTGCTCTGGTAATTCTACTCCTCTTTTCAAAACATAGATTGGAAACATTTTCTTTACCGCCCCCTTTGAATTTGTCTAATAAGTTCTGCTGCGTTGATTCTGGGTTGAATCGATACTTCATTGGACAGTTGATAGAATTCTCCCTTCAGAATCCCATTAATTACAGAAGCAACCACTTCGTTAAACTGCTGAATAACTTTTTCGTTTGTCTCATCAGTAATCTCCTTAGAAACACCCAGCAAAAGATCGCAGATATTCTTTGCCATCTCCGTAAAGTACTCTTCCATTTTTCTGGTAATAACTCTCGAATATTGCCTCTCTACTTCAATACTTTCTAAGAAATCTTGGATTACCTCACTGACTTCTTCCTCTTGTTCTTCAATAGCTTTTCGCATCAATTTATCATACAGCAAATCTTCATCACTGACTTGTTCTGTAAAAGTCTCTTCAAAAAGTCTTTTGACTGTATATCCTGAATTTTGCCAGTTTGCTTGGAGAACAAACAGAGGATTTTTGATGCTTTGTTTTTCCCACTTTAAAATATTTTTGAATCGTCTGTCTCTCTTTCGTTGGGGAGCATAAAAATTACTCCAGTACCCATCTCCAGTAAAAGTGCTTCCCCAAAAATCACCAATGGCTCTTTGAGTTGTTTCAGTAAGATTCGTTTGGTAGCCGCCGGAAAAGTGAAAACATATATTGCGGTTTATATTGATGTTCGGCAAATTAGGGTCGTAGAGGATATCTTCGTTTGAACTCAAAGGTTTGGTAGTGTAATATAACTGCATTTCGTCGAATGCTCCCTGCAAAAAAAACAAAACAAAAATAGTGCAAGGAAAAGCCAATCTGAATGAAGTCTTTAGTTCTCCGCTCCTCAATTTCTCTTTTATCCTGGAAAATCCTACGTCCAAATCTCTATCTAAAAAAGTTTCATTGAAATTGACCGTTCTCACTTGCGGTTCCTGCTCAATTACTACCATTGCTCTATTTCCTTTAGAGAAGAAAAATTTTGTGCCTGGTGGCAAAATAGTTGTTTGGGCTATTTCATCAAAGGAACTCTTGGCTTCAAGAAACCTGTTCTTGATATTCTGAAGAATATTTGCTCGAAAATCTGAAATAGAGTTATCAATGGCGTCCTTTGCTCCCTCTATTAAATCTCCTTTGAATCTCCTTAGGGTTTTGTCAGAAATCTCCTGAATTTTCTCGGTTGCTTTTTTGAGAGATTTACTGGATTGTAACTCCTTAATCCGACAAATATTCGTTTCAAACCTATTTTGCAGTGTATTGCAAGTAGTTTTAACGAATTTTTCCTTCACCCGTTCACCAACAATGCCCAAATTTTGTTCCCAGGAATTAGCCAACCTCTCCCGTAGCTCCAAAAATGCCTGCTCTTTAGAATCACTCATTATATAGCGAAACAGATCGTCAAAAGATATCTGTTCCATCACTTCGGCTTTTTTGTAAGGAAAGTTTTCCGAGTATCTATCACCGTATCCATTACCAAACCACACTAATCGCACTGTGTCGTCTGAAGAAACAACAATACTGCTTTTGCCCTCAATAGCTCCAGGTGGAATTTCGGGAATATCTACCACCTTAAAATTCTCTTCAAATATCCTACTCATCAATACTTTCAAAATCCTCGTTTCCATTTTCTTTTCAAATTCTTTTATTTTTTTTCCAGCTTCCACTTCTATCGCCTCCTATTTTCAACACTGCTCCTGCAGTGCTGAGTGGTTACAAATGATTTTCAGCCACTCAGCACTGCAGGACCTTTATTAAATTTTTAAAGAACTTTGCTATTTTCTAAAAAGAACTTTAGCAGAGTTTTGTAAATTTGTCAATATTGACAAATATTATTAATATATCTATAACGTGTCCATAAACGCCTCTAATCTGGTCTGTAAGCCGGCTTCGCCGGTCTGCTCATCAATTATTAAATACAAAAAGGGAATTTTGGAATTTTTGAACGCTTTTTCCACAAATTCTTTAAGCACCGCGTCGCAACCGCACTGAAAAGAAGAAATTTCAATAGCGCCGGCAATCCCGCAAACTGCGGGATAATTTAAAATTGCTTGAATTTTCTCCATTATTTCTTTAGCAAACTCCCAGTGAAACTTCGGATATATTTCATTTCGGGCTTCGCCTATTGGAACTTCGTCAATAAATATTACTTCCGCTCCTAATTTTTCCAATTTTTCTTTAGTCCTTAAATTAACATAATCATCATATAAATTATATTGATGAGAAACCAAAACAATTTTTGGCTTAGTTGATTCAATCTTTTCCAAAAAATCTTTTTTTTGCTTTTCTTTTTTTTCTTTTTCTTTAAATAAGGCAATTTTTATTGCTTCTTGTATTTTTGTCTGGCTCTTGTTTAATTTTTTTCCTATTTTTTTAAGAGTTTTTTCAAATTTTTCTTTTCTTGCGTCAAAAACTTCGGTTAAAATTGGTGTTTTAACCAAAATTTTTGCCAAATCCGGCAGGCCAAAAAATTTGGGACAGTATTCTAATTTTTCTTTATTAGTTTTTAAACAAGGAACAAAAACAAAGTCGCATTTTTCATCCAGCCATAATAAATGCCCCCAGAAAACCTTGAATGAAAAACAGGTTTCCGGGTCAGCTGCTTTCACTCCTTTTTCCACAATTTCTTTATTCGTTTTCGGAGATAATAAAACCTTACATCCTAAATTCTCAAAAAAACTTTCCCAGAAACCGGGCCTTTTCCAATAAATTAACGCTCGCGGAATACCAATAGTCATAATCAGAATAGAGTATTTTGCTTTGATAAAGTTTTTTGTTCGTTTTTGGAAAAAATTCTGATTTTTCCAAAAACCCCGTCATAACCGGGTTCAATATTAACTTTTCCTTGCCTTACTTTTATAATTCCTTCGGCAACCTCGGATAAAGTCGCGGTTTCCAAATCCTGTTGAGAAACATCAAGTAAAATTTTGAATTCATTTCCAAATTTTTCAATTAGATTTTCATATTCTTTTTCAACCTGCTTTGTCCCGAAACCCACTCCTAAAACATCAGCAATAATTTCAGGCAAAGGCACCAAACTTTTGAATGGAACTGCTTTTTCCGGCTTAAAACCTTTTTCTTTGTCTGCTAATTTTTCTATTCTATTTAATACTCCGACTGTTAAAGGTCTGCCGCATCTGGGGCAAATTCCGTTATATTTTTTTGTTTCTTGCGGCGAAAGAGAAATCTCGCAATCCCGATGGCCGTCATAATGATATTTTCCTTCTTGCGGAAAAAATTCTATTGTATAAATCAGTTTCAGTAAATTTGAAGAAGTCGGGTTTCCGCCATCTTTTATTGCCTGAACCATTGAATTATAATTTAATTTTTCACCTTCAAAAACATTTGCTTCTCTGCCCAGCTTAGCGGGACTATGCGCATCACTGTTTGAAATTAAGGTTAATTTTCTGCCATCAGGTATTCGCCAAAGCATTTCAGGATCCGCGGAAAGCCCGGTTTCTAAAGCATAGATATATTTTGAATAATCCTCAAAACACTCCTCAATAGAATCAAACCCGGATTTTGAACCAAAAATGCCAAACCAGGGCGTCATCACGTGAGCAGGAACAATAAAGCAATCTTGAGAAATATTCAAAACAATTTTTGCCAGTTCTTTGGCGTCCAAGCCCAAAATCGGCCGGCCGTCAGCTTTCAAATTTCCTATCCAAGCCAATTGAGTATTGATTTTTTCAACAATTTCCAAAGAAGGCGCGAAAACTACAATATGAATTTTCCGCACCCTGCCTCCTTTAGAATAAATACAGCTAATTTCACTTGTTAAAACAAATCTTGTTTTAGAATCAGAATTTTTCAGCTTAAAAAGTCCGGATTCTGTTGGTTCCAGTTTTTCTTTTAATTCCTGAAACCATTCCGGATGTGTGAAATCTCCTGTGCCTAAAACATCAATTCCTTTGATTTTCGCCCACTTATCCAGATTTTCCAAATCCGTTTTAGGGCTGGTTGCCCTGGAATATTTTGAATGAATATGGAAATCCGCTATAAATTTCATAGGTTTGAAAAATAAAAAATTTGGGAAATTGCGCCTAAAATGAATATGCTTATTAAAAAGTATAGCAAAATTGAAGGGATTTTTAAACTATATTCCGGCGCTCTATTGCCTAATTGTTTAACTTTTTTGAAAATCAAAATAATCGCTGCTCCTTCTATAACGCCTATTATTGTCCCGACAAAACCTATCACGCTGATAAATTCCCGGAACCCGATTAAAAATAAAGCCAATGGCAGTCCGCAAGCAATAGCAGCTGAAATATAACGGGGAATTTTGTAATCATAAAAAAGAGTGTTTTTCAAATAATTTCCTAAAATCAAAAAAGAAGTAGCCGCCGCCAAAATTCCAAAAACAGCCCCTAAAATTATAATTTTTTCTCCTAAAAAAGGAATTAATCCTTGTAATGCGTCTGAAGAGGTATGCTGTCCGCTCACACCAATAACCGCTATTGAAAAAAGAAAATATAAAATAATAACAATAGATATTGAAAAAATAATTATTTTCTTTAGTTTCTTTTTTTCTGTTTTTGTCTTTAAAATTTCTCCAATTATTGGAACAGCCGGCAAGCCAATTAAGGAAAACAAAATAACGCCGTAAGGTAAAAAGATATGTTCTAAATTAATCAGATTAAAATTTTGCAGGTCAATTTTCGGTAAAGCAAAACAAAAAATAAGAAAGATTACAAAAAAGAAACCAATATTTAAAAAAAACTCTGTCGGAGCAATTGATTTTATTCCTCTGAAAATAAAATAAGTCAGAATAAACCAAAAAAGCAAATTAAAATAAATTCCATCAAAACCAAAAATAATGTTTAAAAAATCTCCGCTAATAATAATGTAAGCTAATAATGCGCCAACTATTCCTAAAACAGTTGAAATAGTAATTAAAATTTTCCCTTTTTCACCTAAATATCTTCCGGCAAAACCTGGCAAACGCTGTTTTTCTTTTGTTCGTAAGACAATTTCTCCCAAAAATAAATGAACTAAAACTATAGCCCCTCCTAAAATTAAAAAATAAAAAAGGCCGGGAATTACTCCGCTTTTGGTTATTACATAAGGAAGCCCGAAAATTCCCGCGCCGACCATTGTCCCAATTAAAACAGATATGGATAAAAGAAACTTATCCTTCATTAAATATGTCGCCATTTTGGCGTCATTATTACAACTTGTAGACTTTGTATCCCTCTCTAACTTTTTCTTTTACTTTCAAACCAACAGATTCTCCTTTCTTGGCTTTTTCCAGTTTTTGATGTTCAACTTCCATTGACGCAATTGTCTGGTTAAAATCTGTTTCGCCTCCGGCAATCCGGATAGTATCGCCTTTCTTTAAAGGAGCAGAAAGTTCAACAACAGCCACTTTAATATTATTAAAATAATGGGAGATTTTTCCTATTAACTTCCCTTCCTCAAAAGTTTGTTCCGGCATTTTAAATGTTTTGATTATTTCCCTGATTCTCCGACCTTTAATTTTTCTTTTTTGATTAATTTTATTAATTTTTCCACTAATTTTTTTGGTTCTTTTTCATAAATAATTTTTTGCTTTCCTCTGTGAGGACCTGCAACAATCGTTTTTATTTTATCAGCCGTTCCTCCAGAACCGATTAAAACGGCAATCGGTTTCTCGTCTTCAAAAGCAATGGTAAATTCATTTAAGGTTCCCATTCTGCCGCAAATAATAATCACTCCGTCTGCCGCTCTGGTCATTAAAAGGTTTCTGCCCGCGTAACCAAAGCCGGTATGAATAATAATATCAGAAATCCTTGGAAGGCGATATTTTTTTCTATGCGCTATTTCAGAAGCAGCCGGTGAAAAACCAACACTAACCCCGCCTGCTTCTTCTAATCCTTGCACGGAAAAATAAGGTATGCCTGTAGTAGCTCCGGTTACTAAAATACATCCTTGTTTGGCAATTTCTTGGCCTACTTCTTTTGCCAGCTTCTTGGCGTTTTTTGAGCAAACATTTATTTCAGCAGCTCCGGAAACAGCAATTTTGTATCTCATACTTGTATCTTAGCACATTTTTCCAAATCAAAAAAGAGGTTTATCACCTCTTCTCTGATGAGGGGAGAACAGTTCTTTTTGCTCTTGGCTTTTTTCTAGGTCTGGTTGGACATAAACCAGGCAGCTGCTTTAGACCTCCTGCATCAAAAACTGTTTGTCCTACGAGAAAAATCCCGTCCCCCCTCAATTAAAAATATTAATTCTTTAAAAACTTTTGTCAAGTATTTTGTAATGGTTTTTGTAATGGTTTATGTAATGGTTTATAAATATTTTTTAAACCATTCAGTTGTAATTCTGATTAATTCTTGCTGGCTGTGAAAATCGTTGAATTTGTGATTCGCCTTATCTAAAATTTCCAAAGTAATATTTTTATATTTCTCCGCTAATCTCTTAGAAAATTCTACTGGCACATCTTCATCTTGTTCTCCATGAATAATCAAAATAGGTAAATTTAGTTTTGAAAGAATAATAGAATAATCTTTATTGCTATTTTCTGAGTAGTAATCTTTGCCAATCTCTTTCTCTCCTTTGTAAATTACTGTTTCTTTTTCTATTTTCTCAATGTCTTCTTGACTGTACCAATTTTCAAAAAGTTTTTTCTGGTCAAATGCCTGGCTCCAAAACACCAGTGTTTTTGCTTTTTTTTCTTTCTCTGCAAACAAACTCACTATCACACTGCCTAAACTTCCGCCTACAAAACCTATTCTATCTGAATCAACATCGCATTTTTCCAGCACTGTTTTTAGAGCTATTTTCAAATCTGAAATTTCTTTTTCTACGGTTATATCTCTTGGTCGTCCTTCAGAATCACCGCAGCCTTCAAAATCAAATCTAAAAACTAAAATTCCTTGTTCTCTTAAAGCCCTGGCTAATTTTATGTATTTCCGTTCGGTTTTTGTGTTCTGAAAACCATGACAAATTATCACTGCCGGCGGTTTTTTTCTCTCTGGCAAATGTAAAACACCAACTAATTGTTTTCCTCTTTTATTTTTGAAAACGATTGGCTTTTCCATGTGCTTAAATTAAACTATTTCAAACTTTCTCTATCATCTTACCAAATTTAATCCATCAGTCAAAGAAGAAGAATCTTAAACGCTGAAATTCGGCAGGCGGGGCAAAGCCCCG
>DAOWKS010000048.1 GCA_030643665.1 bacterium | reverse complement strand
TAGAAAAGAAGCGATTAAAAAAGCATTGAGTTTGGCTAAACCGGGTGATGTAGTGATTATTACCGGCAAGGGTTGCGAACCCCGGATGTGCGTAGCCAAAGGAATAAAGATTGCTTGGGACGACAGAGAAATTGTTAAACAAGAATTTAAAAAACTTAAATGATTTCTAAAAAAGATTTTGTAAAAATCAATAATTACTTATGGGAAATTCCCAAGAGTTTTAGGCAGTCCGCCAGTTGGCGGATGCGGGTGCCGGCAAGAATTTACACTTCGGAGAAGATGTTGGAAGAGATATTTAGAGATAGATCAATACCTCAATTACTCAATGGAACAACTTTACCGGGAATTATAAAATATGCTATTGCCATGCCTGATTGTCATGAAGGGTATAGTGTGCCTATCGGGTTTGTGGGAGCAATAAAAACCTCAGACGGGGTTATATCTCCAGGGGCGTGCGGATTTGACATCAATTGTGGAATGAGATTATTAAAATCAAATCAGGTTGAAAAAGAAATTAAGCCCTATTTAGAAAAATTAGCCACAGAAATCCAAAAAGAAATACCTTCTGGCTTAGGCCGGGGAAGACAGGTGAAACTTTCAGTGAAGCAAATTGATAAAATTTTAGATGGAGGAGTGTCAAGATTAGTAGGACAGGGATATGGCGAGAAAGAAGATGTTATAAATTGTGAGGCGAGCGGAAGATTGGACTGGGCTGACGCTTTAGTAGTTTCAGAACGCGCTAAAAATAGAGGACGAAACCAAGTTGGTACTCTTGGATCAGGCAACCACTTCATAGAAATTCAAAAGGTTGCTGAAATTTTTGATGAGAAAACAGCTAAAGTTTTCGGGTTATTTAAGGATCAAATTGTGCTCATGATTCATACCGGCTCAAGAGGGCTTGGTCATCAGGTTTGCACTGATTATTTAAGAACAATGATTCCGGCGATGGCAAAATACAAAATCAAAATGCCGGAAAGAGAATTTGCTTGTTGTCCGTTTAATTCTTCAGAAGGTCAAAGATATTTTAAGGCAATGGCTTCAGCCGCGAATTACGCTTGGGCCAACAGACAAATGATAACTTATTATACTCGTCTTGTCTGGAAAAGAATTTTAGGAGAAAAAGAAAAATTGGACTTATTATACGATGTTGCTCATAATATTATCAAAAAAGAAAAATACAAAATTGATGAAAAAGAAACAGAAGTTATTGTTCATCGGAAGGGAGCTACTCGCGCTTTTCCGCCCGGTCATTTAGAAATCCCTTTAAAATATCAAGAGGTTGGTCAGCCGGTTCTAATTCCCGGTTCAATGGGCACGGCTTCCTATGTTTTAGCAGGGCAGAAAACAGGGGAGCAAGCATTTTATTCCACAAATCATGGAGCTGGCAGAACTATGTCTCGGCATGAAGCAATGCGCCGGGTCTCTGGACAAACAGTGATAAATGAGTTAAAACAAAAAGGAATCATTGTGAAATGTTTTTCAACAAGAGGAATTGCCGAAGAAGCGCCAATGGCTTACAAAGATGTTGACGAGGTGGTGGAAGTTGTCCATCAAGCTGGCTTGTCAAAAAAAGTTGCTAAATTGGCGCCATTGGCAGTTATAAAAGGAGAATGAAAAAACAAAAAATGCCTAAGTCATTACGCAAACATATTCGTCGGGAAAAAGCTCGGATTCGCCGGGAAGTTTTAGATATAAAAGAACAAGAGAAACAAATTAAACAACTTTATGATAATGAAAACAAATGAAATTTATAATTTAGCTCTCCAAATGGGGATTGACACTGATTTTCGAGGAAAACAAGGTATTGAAAAACTTTTAAAAAGGAAGAAACAAAAATACGACAAATTATCAGAAAAAGAAAAAGAGGAATTTGATTTAGAAGCGTTGAAAAATCCCTATTTAGATACAAGAATTTATCATATTAACGAAGATAAGGAAATAAAAAAGGTCTTGGTTGGTATTGATATTGAACCGGCCGAAATTCTTCTGGCAAAAGAAATTGGCAATATTGATTTAATTATTGGTCATCATCCTGTTGGCAAGGGTTTGGCTCATTTAGCCGAGGTAATGGATTTACAATGCGATGTTTTAAATTATTACGGCGTACCGATAAACATTGTCGAGGGTTTAATGAAAGAACGAATTGAGGAAGTGGCGCGGGGAGTGAATGCCGTGAATCACCAGAGAACAGTTGACGCGGCCAAGATTTTGGGAATAAATTTAATGAATTCCCATACTCCCTGCGATAATTTAGCCACCAAATTTTTAAAGGACTTGATTGAAAAAGAAAAACCGGAATATCTTGAGGATTTAATGAATTTATTAAAAGAAATTCCCGAATATAAAGAAGCGATAAAAATCGGCGCCGGTCCTAAAATTTTTGTCGGAAATTTGGAAAATCGCTGCGGTAAAATTGCTTTAGCCGAAATCACCGGCGGCACCGAGGGTTCGCCAAAACTTTATGAAAAAATGGCTCAAGCCGGAATTGGAACTATTATTGGAGTGCATATGAGGGAAGAATCGCGCAAAGAAGCTGAATCAGCTAATCTTAATATTGTTATTGCCGGTCATATGTCTTCCGATTCTTTAGGAGTAAATTTATTTTTAGACGAATTAGAAAAACAAGGCATAGAAATTATTCCTTGTTCAGGGTTAACTAGAATTTCCAGGATTTAACCATAAAGGTATCTTTTAATTTATACCCTAACTTTCTGAAATAATTTCTTACTCCCACGCCGGAAATAACGGCGATTTTTTTAAAGCTAAATTCTTTTTTTATAATTTTTTCTGCTTGTTTAACTAATTTTTTACCTAATCCTTTATGCTGCGGCGCTAATTTTTTTTCAGAAATTGAAAGCATCTGGCCATAAGTATGAAGTTCGCGGATGATTGCTATTTTAGATATCCTTAATCTTAATAAGCTATAAAGTTTTGTTCGTTTTTTGTTTTCATAACTCAAGAATATCTCTTTGCCTTTAGAAGCATTGTAATCCAGCCGAAATAAATATACTTTTTCTTTTGGATTGTAATTTTGCCTAATTTCCCGGCATCTTATGCACTTACATTGCCATTTTTCCTTTTTTAACTGTTGAACAATAATTTGCCGTAAATTAGAAATTTTAGCCGGACCGGCAACAATAACTTGAGCGGGAATATCTCTGGTAATTCTCTGAATTCTGACATAATAAGGAATATTTTTTTTTATTGAAATTAAAAGATTTATCAATTGTTTTTTAGTATATGGTTTGTATTTTCTCTTTTTCCACCATTGATAAAGCAAAGTATTTTTCAAAAGCGCGCAAGGATAAATTTTCAAAAAGTCCGGTTGGAAATCAGGATTTTGAAAAATTTCCTCAAACATTTTTTCATCCTTTTTCAAATTTGAGCCAAGTAAATTAGGCATCATTTGATATAAAACCTTAAATCCGGCATCTTTTAACAATTTAGTGGCTAAAATTGTTTCTTTTACTTTGTGTCCCCGTAAATTTAATTTTAAAACATTATCATAAATTGACTGAACGCCAAGTTCAACCATTGTTACGCCTAATTTTCTTAAATGCTTAATCTCGCCAATGTTAATAAAATCAGGCCTGGTTTCAATGGATAAGCCAACTATTCTCTGTTTTGCCTTTTCATTTGCCTTTTGCGCTTTTTCTAAATTTCCCATTGTTTTTTGGTTGGCAGCGTCAAAGCATTTTTTTACAAACCAAATTTGATATTTTTTGGGATAAAAAGACCAAGTTCCTCCGATTATTCTTAGTTCAATTTTATCAGTTGGATGGCCTTCTGTTTCTAACATTTCTAATCGTTTTTTAACCTGTAAATAAGGGTCATAATTTAATCTTTTGGCTCTTTCCACGGCCGGTTCTCCGGACAGATAACTTTTTGGAATGCCTTTTTCTTGAGGGCAATAAATACATTTCCCCGGGCAAGGATATGGCTTGGTTAAAACAGAAACATTAACAATTCCTGAAAGAGAGCGGATTGGCCGGGTTATTAATAAACTTTCAATCTTCTCTGATTTTTTTATTCTTCTATTTCTGAGCATTTTATGATAAGCTTTTAATAAGGCGATATTAGAAGGGCAGGAAATTTTATATTTTTTAGCTGTTTTTCTTTTAACTTCAGCCAAATCAGCAGGAGTTTTTGCTTTAGTTTTTATCAATTTCCGGATTATTATTTGGTTAAAATTAATTTCTTTTTTCATTTTTTCTTTTTATAAATTATGGATAGAAAATATGCTGAGCATTTGTTAAAAAAGACCACGCAGGATTATAACCGAATTGCTGATATTTATTCAAGGGCTCGACCTCAACCTTGGAGAGAAATGGAGTTTTTAGCTAAAGATTTTTTAGAAAATGGAGATAAAATTTTAGATTTAGGTTGTGGAAGCGGCAGATTTAGTGAAACAATAAAAGAAAAAAATATAGAGTATATTGGAACGGATAATTCAGAAAAATTTATTAAAATTGCCAAAAAGAAATATCCAAATTTAAAATTTTTATTAGCCGAGGCTAAAAATCTTCCTTTTTCTGAAAATTATTTTGATAAAGTTTATGCTATTGCTCTTTTCCATCATCTTCCCTCAAAAGAATATAGAATTCAAGTTTTGAAAGAAATAAAAAGAGTTTTAAAAAAAGGAGGACTTTTAATTTTAACTGTTTGGAATTTATGGCAAAGAAGAAAAACAAAAAGATTAATTTTTAAGCACGCCTTATTAAAAATTTTAGGGAAATCGAAATTAGATTTTAAAGATATTTTAATGGATTGGGAAGGAGAAAAAAATATTTTTTTTCATTGTTTTACAAAAAAGGAATTAGAGAATTTAGTTAAAAAAACAAATTTCAAAATTTTTAGAAAAGGAGAAATTTTAGTCGGCAAAGAGGCAAAAATTCGTTCAAAACTACCAAATTCTAATTTTTATTTAATTGTTCAAAAGCCCTTATAGCTCAACCGGATAGAGCGTAACCCTCCGGAGGTTAAAATCTCCGTTCAAGTCGGAGTAAGGGCACATAAGTATGAAAAAAGAAACAAAATACAAAATCGGAGTAATGGGTTCAGCTGGGAGAAGAAGGAAACTTCCAAAAGAATTATTAGGGAAAGCCAGAGAAGTCGGCAGAGAAATTGCTGAAAATAATTGTATTTTGATTACAGGGGCTTGTATGGGTATTCCTAATGAAGCGGAAAAAGGAGCAATCCAAAAAAAAGGAATCATTATTGGTTTTTCTCCGGCAAGTAATTTAAAAGAACATATAGATTCACCGGTTAGTTATCCGAAACCGACTTCTCAAACTATTTTAATTTTCACCGGTTTTGGAAAAGAAGGAAGAAATGTTTTAACTATCAGAAGTTGTGACGCGGTGATTTTTCTTGCTGGCAGTATTGGAACTTTAACTGAATTCTCTTTAGCTTATCATATGGGAAAAATCATCGGGGTATTAAAAGGAACAGGCGGAATTGCCGAGAAAATTTTAGACATTGCAAAAAATATCCAAAAAGATACCGGAGCGGTTTTGGTTTTTGACTCCAATCCTAAAAAATTGGTAAAGAAAGTAATAAATATTTTAGAAAATGAAAAAAGTTGAAGAAGAACCAATTATTTTTGAAAACGATTGGCTTTTCCATGTGCTTAAATTAAACTATTTCAAACTTTCTCTATCATCTTACCAAATTTAATCCATCAGTCAAAGAAGAAGAATCTTAAACGCTGAAATTCGGCAGGCGGGGCAAAGCCCCG
>DAOWKS010000044.1 GCA_030643665.1 bacterium | reverse complement strand
GATTCTTTTAGAAAATCACAAGAACAGGCAAAAAAAATCGCTGAAATTTTGAAAATTCCATTTTTGGTTTTGGACTTAAGAAAAGAATTCAAAAAAAGAGTAATTGATTATTTTATTAAAGAACTCAAATTAGGCAAAACGCCCAATCCTTGTGTGGTTTGCAATAAAGAAATCAAGTTTGGATTGCTCTTAAAAGAGGCAAAAAAACGAGGAGTAGATTTTATAGCGACAGGACACTATGCCTACTCGCGGCAAGGAAAACTATTTTTAGCAAAAGACAAAGAAAAAGACCAGTCATATTTTTTAGGGCAATTAAATCAGCAACAATTGAGACATATCTCCTTTCCGCTCGGTGATTATACTAAATCAGAAGTGAAAAAAATGGCTAAAGATTTTGGAATAGCAAAATTGGCCAGACCGGAATCAACAGACATTTGCTTTATTAAAACAACCATTCAGGGTTTTTTGAAAAAGCATCTTAAATCCCAAAAAGGCAAGATTATTGATACTGATAATAAAATAATTGGAAAACATAATGGATTATGGTTTTACACAATTGGCCAGCGGAAGGGGATAGAGATTAGCGGTAAAAAGCCATACTATGTTTTAGATAAGGATATTAAGAAAAATCTTTTAATTGTTACTAAAAAAGAAAAAGATTTGTATAAAAAGGAATTGATTTGCGAAAAAATTAATTGGATTTCAGGGAAAAAACCTAAATTGCCAATGAAAGTTAAGGCGAAAATTCGCTATCGCCACAAATCCGCCTCAGCCATTGTTACACCTACGCACCGGTGCGTAGGTGTGAAAAAAATAGAGAATCTCAAAGTGGTTTTTGATAAGCCGCAGAGGGCAATTACGCCCGGTCAGTTGGTAGTATTTTATCAAGGACAGGAACTTTTGGGTAGCGGAATAATCCAATAAATATACTCAAAAACTTGACAAAGTGTGAGAAGGTGTTATACTTTTAGTAATTCATAAATAGTTCTTTGAAATATATAAAAATAGGGAGAAAAAAACATCACTTCTTTATTGATTATCAACATTGAGATTAGTAAAGGGTTAGTAATAATATTGCGACCGCAAGATTATTACTAATTGACAAATTTTGGTAATCAGCAAAGAGGTGATGTAAAGTGAATAATAGCATAATACAAAAGGGAGAAAGAATTCTAGAACAAATCAAAGAAATAGAAATCAAGGATATCGGAGAGATGGAGATGGATATGGAAATGGATAGGCTGGCGAGAGTGATTGAGATTTTTGGGGAAGTAAAAAACATAGCAGAAGATTTTGGAAGAGCGGCACATCACATCTTGAAAGTGAAACCTGAGTCTTCCATAATTAACGAAGAAGATTTCATTAAAAGATATTTCCCTTTACTAGAATCTGTTGGAATAATAACAAGGAAAGAAACAGAAAGAACCAAAGAAATCCTAGCATCGGTATCGCCGGAAAAAAAAGAAATGTGGAAACACCGCAAAATATCAATCAGGGTAGGAACAGCACTTTATTTGGCAAGCTTTTCTTGTTTATCAAAAGATCGCTTAACACAAAAGAAAATTGCAGAGATTTTCCAGATATCTGAAGCGTCCATTTATAGTGCTTTAACGTCCATTTATAGTGCTTTGAGAAAACATTAGCACAATTTTTCTTCTCTCCCTATTTTTCTTTTTTTTGAGTCGCAATGATTAAATGCGGTTTTTTGTTTGCTTAAATTCAATTTTTTTTATAGAATGAAATTTAAGAATGAAATTTAAGAATTAAATTAATGACTTCAACAGAATTGCGGCAAAAATTTTTAAAATTCTTTGAGAAAAAAGGGCATAAAATTGCGCCTTCTTCTTCTTTATTGCCAACCGACCCCAGTGTTTTATTTACCACGGCCGGAATGCAGCAATTTTCCTTATATTTATCAGGAGAAAAAGATGTTTTGAAAGATTTTGGAACCAGATATTTGACTACTTGCCAGAAGTGTTTTCGGGGCGATGATATTGAAGAGATAGGTGATGATACTCATAATACTTTTTTTGAAATGCTGGGAAATTGGTCAATCGGCCAGGATGAAAAAGGATATTATTTTAAGGAAGAAGCAATTAAATACGCTTTGGAATTTTTAGTTGACGAGCTTGGCTTGAATGAAAATAGATTTTATATCACTATTTTTAAAGGCACTTTGCACCATCCCGCTGAAACGGGAGGTGCGGGGCAAGATAAAGATATTCCCCGGGATAATGAGTCGGAAAAAATCTGGCTGAAGCAGGGCATTCCTAAAGAAAGAATCAAGGAATTTGGAGAAGAAGACAATCTTTGGGGACCAGTAGGAGAGACAGGAATTTGCGGACCCTGTTCAGAGATTCATTATGACAGAGGAGAGGAATTTGGCTGTAATAGAAAAGATTGCGGACCCAATTGTCTTCATTGTCAGAGATTTATGGAAATCTGGAATCTTGTTTTTATGGAATATGATAAAGCTCAGAATGGAAAATATAAATCTCTTCCGCAGAGAAATGTAGATACTGGAATGGGGTTTGAGAGGATATGCTCAATTTTACAAAAAAAGTCTTCAGTTTGCGAAACAGATTTATTTTTGCCGATTATTCAGGAAATAGAAAAAAAATGTTCTAAAAAATATGAGCGGGAAAAAAGAATTTTTAGGATTTTAGCCGACCATCTTCGTGGAGCGTCATTTCTTATTAGCGAGGGCATTGTTCCGAGTAATTTGGGTAGAGAGTATATTCTTAGACGAATTCTTAGGCGGTCAATTAGATATGCTAAAGTTTTAAATTTGACGGAAAATTGGTATGTTGAACCGATTAAAAAAATATCAGAGATTTATAAAGGAATATATCCGGAAGTTAAATCAAAAGAAACAGATATTTTAGCAGTTATCCAAAAAGAAGAGGAAAAATTTGAGAAAACACTGGAAAAAGGAATAAAAGAAACTAGTTCAATTGTTGCTAAAGGAGATATTAGCGGAAGACAAGCATTTGATTTATATCAGAGTTATGGATTTCCAATTGAAATGACAAAAGAGATTGCAAAAGAGCAGGGTCAACAGGTTGACGAAAAAGGTTTTAAGCAAGCCCTTAAAAAACATCAGGAGATTTCCAGAGCAGGCAAGGAAAAGAAATTTGGCGGCGGGGGTCAGTTTTCTCCAAAACTTCATACGGCAACGCATCTTTTACACAGCGCTTTAAGAAAAGTTTTAGGAAATAAAGTAAAGCAAATGGGTTCTGATATTACTTTGGAAAGATTGCGGTTTGATTTTTCCTTTGATAGAAAACTCACTTCAAAAGAAATAAAAAAAGTTGAGGATTTAGTTAATCAAAAAATTAAAGAAAATTTAGAAGTAAAAAAACAAGAGATGCCATTAAAACAAGCAATAAAGTCAGGCGCTTTATCATTTTTTAAGGAGAAGTATCCAGAGAAGGTAAGTGTTTATTCAATAGGCGATATTTCCAAGGAAATTTGCGCCGGTCCTCATATAAAGAGAACTTCCGAGCTTGGTCAATTTAAAATTATAAAACAAGAATCTTCAAGCGCCGGCATTAGAAGAATTAAAGCAATTCTGCTATACTAAAATTATGAAGGAAAAAATATATGACATTTTGCCTCCAAAAGAAGCAAATAAAGAAACAGTTGAAGAAACAGAAAAAGAACATTTTTCATCTAATAAAAGAGCTGCTTCTTTAATGTTAATGTTAACTTTTGCTTTTTGTTTTGCTTTTTGCTATTTTACTCTTTCAAAAGCAGAAATAGAAATTTGGCCTGAAACGGAAATTTTAAATTTTGAAACGAATTTGACTGTTGATAAAACAGCCAAAAATGTTGATTTTTCAAACAGAGTTATTCCGGGAGAAATTTTTGAAAAAGAAAAAACTGTTTCAGAAGAATTTTTTTCCTCAGGCAAGATTTTAAAAGAAAAGAAATCCGAAGGCATAATTCGGGTTTATAATGCTTATTCTACTTCATCTCAAGTTTTAATAGCGACAACCCGGTTTGTTTCAGCTGAGGGAAAATTATTCAGGTCAATTGAAAGAGTGACTATTCCCGGCATGCCGGGTTTTTTAGATATTAAAGTGAAAGCAGAAAAGCCGGGGCCAGAATATAATATTGAGCCAAGTACTTTTTCTATTCCTGGTTTTGCCGGTACCTCAAGATATACCAAATTTTACGGTAAGTCATTTAAATCAATGGAAGGAGGCATAAAAGAGGAAGTAATTCAGGTTAGCCAGGAGGATTTAGAGCTTGCGGAAAAAACAGTAAAGGAAAAAACAATTCAGGATTGTAAAACCGCTTTAAAAAACGAGGTTTCTTCAGAATTCATTTTATTGGATTCGGCTTTGGAAACAGAAATTATAAAAACATCTTCATCTGCGGAACTAAAACAAGAAAAGGAAAAATTTAGTGTTCAGGCAAAAGCCAAATCAACTGTCTTAGTATTTAAAAGAAAAGCTCTTGAGGATTTTGCTAAAATGTTTATTCTTTCCCAGCTTCCTCAAAACAAAGAACTTGAGCAAGAGAGTTTGGAAATCAATTATTTTTCAGAGGTTGTTGATATTGAATCAGGTAAAATGAGTTTTGATTTAGAATTGCGAGGTAAGATTTATTCAGCTCTTGAGCAAACAAATCTAAAAAAAGCGCTCACAGAAAAATCTTTGAGCGAGGTTAAGCTTTTTTTGGAAAATCAACCCCAGATTATCAAGACCGATGTTCGCTTTTGGCCATTTTGGGTAAAAAAGGTTCCGAAACAAATAGAGAAAATCAAAATTGAATTCAATCTTGACTAAATTAAAAAATTTTGTTAAACTAATTTTAAGATAAAATGCCGACTTCTGATAAAAAGATTTTTAGAAAAGAGGGGATTGTTTTAGAGGCCTTACCAGCCACCCATTTTAGAATTAAATTAGACGATGGCAAAGAAATAAACGCTCATCTTTCCGGAAAAATGAGAATGTATAGAATTAAAATCTTGCCCGGAGACAGAGTAACGGTAGAAATGAGCCCTTATGACGAGGAAAGGGGAAGAATTGTCTATCGCGCGAAATAAAAAAATGAAAGTGCGTTCATCAGTTAAAAAAATTTGTAAAGATTGTAAAATCGTCCGTAGAAAGGGACGAGTTTATGTTATTTGTAAAAAGAATCCTAGACATAAACAAAGACAAGGTTAAATTTTATGCCAAGAATTGTGGGAGTTAATATCCCGGAAAACAAACAAATATTATTTGCTTTAACCTATATCTATGGTATAGGTCGGTCTTTGAGCAGGAAAATTTTAGCCGAAACAAAAATCAATGTTTCTTGTCAGGCCTCCAAACTAACTCCGGCGGAAGTTAACCAACTTAAAGAGATTATTGAAAAAAAATATAAAATTGAAGGAGAATTAAAAAGAGATATAATGGTCAATCTTAAACGATTAAAAGATATTGACAGCTGGCAGGGAATTCGGCATATAAAAGGACTGCCGGTACGAGGACAAAAAACCAGAACTAATACCCGAACCGTTCGGGGCAATGTAAGAAAAACCGTGAGTTCAGGGAAGAAAGCAGCGCCTGAAGCAAAGTAACTTTTTGCTATGCATAAAAATTGAAAATTTTTAATTATTATGGGAAAAAAACGGATTATTACTAAAACTAAAGAAGAGTTGTTTGAGGAAAAAGAGAGAGTGGAAGCGAAAGTAAAAAAAGAAATTAAAAAAACCTCTCAAAAAATCAAAGAGGGGAATATTTATATTTCTTCTTCTTACAACAATACCATTATTACTTTAACTGATTTTAATGGGAATGTTTTACATTGGGCAAGCGCCGGCTCTATTGGTTTTAAGGGAACAAAAAAAGCTACGCCTTTTGCCGCTTCAAAAGTGGCTGAAGCAATGAGCGCGGCAATAAAAAAAATAGGCATTGAAAAAATAGTAATTTTTGTCAAAGGCGTTGGTTCCGGTCGAGAATCAGCAATTAGGTCTTTAGCCGCGCGGGGTTTGGATGTTATTTCAATAACAGATGTTACTCCTGTTCCCCATAACGGATGCAGGCCCCATAAAGTGAGGCGAGTTTAGTATGCTTAATCCAAAATGTAAAATTTGCAGAAGAGTTGGGGTGAAATTGTTTCTCAAGGGTGAAAAATGCTTATCGTTAAAATGTCCGATGCTCAAAAAGAATTATCCGCCCGGCCCAAAAAGAAAAAAGAGGGCAAAGGCTCCTTCTGAATATGGAAAGGAATTAAGAGAGAAGCGAAAATTAAGAGAATGGTATAATTTAAAAGAAATACAATTTCGCAAATATGTGAAAGAAGCGTTAAATAAAGCAAAGCAAGGAAAGGACGCGTCTGATTTGCTGATTAAAATTTTAGAGACCCGTTTGGATAATGTAGTTTTTCGGCTGGGTTTTGCTTGTTCCCGCAAAGAGGCAAGACAAATGATTTCTCATTGCCATTTTTTGGTTAATAATAAATCTGTTAATATCGCCAGTTTTTTAGTTGGGAAAGGAGATATTATTAAAATTAAACCCATTTCCAAGAAAAAAAAGATTTTTCAGAATATTCCAATAACATTAAAAAAACATACTGCTCCGAATTGGCTTAAATTAAATGTTGCGCAATTAGAAGGGAAAGTTACGGGCGAGCCGAGCTTGGAAGAAGCGGCTCCGCCGGTAGAAATTTCGGCAATTTTTGAATATTATTCACGTTAACCTAAAAATGTCAAAGCTCAAATGTCAAATGTCAATTCAATGTCAAATGACTAAATGTCAAATAATTAAAAACCTTTTTTGTCATTTGGATTTTGGATTTGATTTGTCATTTGAGCTTTGAGCTTTGTCATTCTCTTGTCTTAACCCAGCTTTGCGCGCTTGGCGAGGTAGCTCGCCAGCAGCAAATCGAACGGCCGCGAAGTGTCGGCCAGCACATAATCAACAAACCCCTCGGCGCACTCCTTCTTGTACTGTTTGACAAATT
>DAOWKS010000031.1 GCA_030643665.1 bacterium | reverse complement strand
TTTAAAACCGCTATGTCAATTAAAGAATCTCTAACTAAAACCTTAGCCGGATATTTATGTTTTATATCAAGTATTACGGTATAATCCGCTTCATTATCTTTGACTACATGATTACAGGTTAAAACATATCCGTCAGGCGAAACAATAAAGCCGGAGCCCCCGCCAATTTTTGTCTTTTCCTTGCCCTTTTTAAGTTTTGGCAAAATCAATTTTTGACCGCCAAGAGGAAAAAGATAAAAACCCTCTATTTTAGGCAGGTCTTTGGAAATAGCAATGGTTATCACTGCCGGGCAGACCTTTTTGGCTATTTTAACAATCGGTGATTGTTCTTTCATACAAATATATTTTAACATATATTATATTGTCAGCAAGAGCAAAATAT
The DNA here is from genome assembly GCA_030643665.1 of bacterium. Taxonomy (GTDB): domain Bacteria; phylum Patescibacteriota; class Minisyncoccia; order Minisyncoccales; family JAGMAB01; genus JAGMAB01. Next base: position 4,958 of record DAOWKS010000031.1, on the reverse strand, counting down.
GATAATTTGATAATTGAACTGCCCTTGTAGTTCAATGGATAGAATAGGGGTTTCCTAAACCTCTGATACAGGTCCGACTCCTGTCAAGGGCACTTGGGGCCCATAGTCTAGTGGTAAAATACTTCAATGGCATTGAAGTGTCGGGAGTTCGACTCTCCCTGGGTCCACATGGAAAAAAAGAAAATAGCGATAATTGGGGTTGGCGGTCGGACCGGAACAATGTTTGCTTTTGAATTGGGAAAAACCAACAATGTTTTGGGTATTAGCAGAGAAAGAGAAATTGAGCAAATCAAAGAAAGAAAACTTTATGTCCAGAGACAAGACAGACAGGCAGAATTATTTAATGGAAAAGTGAGCAGCGATTTTCAATTTTCTTCTGCGGAAGTGCCTGACATTATTTTCCTGGCTACCAAAAACCCTGTTAAGCAAGTGGTAAAATACTATTATGAAAAAATTAAAGACACTGGAGAATTTCCGGCTTTAGTTCTTTCCCAAAATGGCATTGCCGCAATACAGGATGCTATACAGGCATTGGAAGAGGTGTTTAGTTTAGAACAAAGCAAAAAAATCAGAATAATACGGCTAAATCTTTTTAACGCAATAGACAGAAAAGAACTTGAAGGCAAAATTTATGTCAGTTATTCTTTGCCAATCAGAATTGTTTTTGCCAGCGCTTATGGGCCAAAAGACATTCAAGACATTACTTTTCTTTTTAAGCAAGCAGGGTTTGAAGCCAAAGAATTTCCTTGCTCGCAAATCAGGGATATGGAATTTTCCAAACTCTTTTTGAATTTAATCGGCATGGCTTCAACAGTAAAAGGGCTTTCAATAGAACAGGGGTTTGAAAATAAGCAAATATTTAAACAGGAAGCAGAGGCGCTTAGAGAATACATCAGAGTTGTTCACGCTAGTGGAAGCAATTTTGTTAATTTTCCACATTATCCTGTGAAATTGCTTGCTTGCTTGTTTTTTTTCTTGCCAATGAATATTCTTTTAATTTTCAGAAATTATTTGGCTAAACTAATAAGCAAAGGAAGAAAGGGAAAGCCAAAAGGCAATTTAGATGAAATTGAATATTACAACGGCGCAGTAATTGATTTGGCAGGAAAAAACAATATACCAGTGCCTGTAAATCAACAAATACTCAAAAAAGCGTTAGAATTGGAGGCGTGCGAGAGTGGTTGAATCGGGCAGTTTCGAAAACTGCTATAGCTGAAAAGTTATCGAAGGTTCGAATCCTTCCGCCTCCGCCAGTAAAAAACAGTCCCGCTAAAAGCGGGATGTTTTTTTCTTGCTCAAAAACAAAAATAGTGCTAACATTAAACGCGTATTATGTTTAATTTTTTCAAAAAGAGAAAACAACAGCCCAAAAATTTTAAAGAAATTTTGTCCGGCTTTACAATCTTGGAAGAAAAAATTGAGAAAGTTTCCCAAGAACTTGAATGTCTGAAGCAAGAAAATAAATTTTCAGTTAAAAAAATAGGAATAATCAGATTCAATCCTTTTAAAGAAGTTGGCGGAGACCAGAGCTTTTGTCTGGCTTTATTAGATAGTGATGACACAGGAGTGGTTATTACGAGTTTATATAATCGGGAAGGAAACAGGGTTTATGGCAAAGCCATAAAAAACAGCCAATCCCTTTATGAACTTTCTCAGGAAGAAAAACAGGCAATAGAAAAGGCAAAAAATCATAAACAAAATTATGAAAAAAACTCAAAATTCAACAATTCGTCCGCCAATAGTGGTGGTTCTGGGACACATTGACCATGGAAAATCAAGCTTGCTTTGCGCAATTAAAGATTTCAAAATTACTGAAAAGGAATCAGGCGGCATTACTCAGCATATCGGCGCTTACCAAATTGAACAGCAAGGCAAGAAAATTACTTTTATTGACACTCCCGGCCATGAGGCATTTTCAGCTATGCGTTCGCGCGGAGCCAAAGTAGCTGACATTGCTGTTTTAGTGGTGGATAGTTCAGAAGGAGTAAAGACCCAGACCAAAGAAGCGATTCTGGATATTAGAAAAGCCGGAATTCCTATAATTATTGCTTTAAATAAAATTGACAAGCCTGCGGCAGACCCGGAAAGAGTAAAAAAAGAATTATCCCAGCAAGACATTTTAGTTGAATCAATAGGCGGAAAAATTCCTTCGGTTGAAACATCAGCCAAAACCGGTCAAGGAATTTCTGAACTTTTGGAATTAATACTATTGGTGGCTGAAATGGAAAATCTGCGAATAGACCCGTCAAAACAAGCAGAGGGTTTGGTCATTGAGTCATATTTGGATAAATTAAGAGGACCAACCGCTACTTTGCTTTTGACAGACGGGACTTTGAAAAAAGGAGCTCTTTTAGCTACTTTTTCTACTTTTGGTAAAGTTAAAGAATTAGAAAATTTTCAAGGGAATAGGATTGAAGAAATTTTTCCGGCAGACCCGGCTATTATAATAGGTTTTGAAAAAGTCCCCAAAGTTGGCGAAAAATTTAAAGTTTTTTCTGATTTGGAAAATGCAAAAAAATACCAAAAAGCCGCTGAAAAAAGAACTGCCGAGGTATTAGAAATTTCTCCGGGACAAAAAGTTTTAAATTTGATTTTAAAGACAGATGTGGTTGGCACGATTGAAGCGATTGAAACAGTTTTAAAAAATCTTCCCCAGGAAAAAGTAATTTTAAGAATTTTGAAAGCAGAAGCCGGCGACATAAACGAATCAGACCTTAAATTAGCCAAACCGGGAAAGGCATTAATTTTGGGCTTTCGGGTAAAAATGAATCCGATTGCCAAACTTTTATTTGAAAGGGAAAAAATTAAAGTGATGAGTTTTGATGTTATTTATGATTTAGTGGAAGGAGTTCGCAAAATAATGGAGAAAAGAATAGAAACCGAGCAAGTTAGAATTGATGTTGGCAAAGTTAAAGCGCTTATTATTTTTCTAACTGAAAAAAACCGCCAGATTGTCGGCGGAAAAGTGATTGAGGGCGAAGTTAAAAAAGGAACTAAAATTGAGGTTTTAAGGAATGAGGAGAAAATTGGCAAGGGAAAACTTATTAATCTTCAAAAAGATAAAAAAGATATTGACCAAATCAATAAAGGAGGAGAGTGCGGAATACTCTATGAGGGAAATGTGAAAGTTGAACAAGGAGATGTGTTGAAGATATATACAGAAGAGCGAAAAAAAGGAGAACTTTGATATGACTGAACGCATTAAAAAAGTTAATGAACTTATAAAACGGGAATTATCCCAGATTATTCTTAGGGAAATTGATTTTCCAAAAGGGGTTTTGGCAACCATAACCAGAGTGGAAACATCTCCTAATTTAATTCAGGCAAAAATTTATATTAGCGTGCTCCCCGAAAATAAAACTATTAACGTTCTCAAGAGCTTGAGCCAAAAAATTTATAGTATTCAGCAATTATTGAATAAGCGTTTGAAAATGCGGCCAATGCCCAAGATTGAAATTATGGAAGAAAAAGAAACTAAAGAAGCCGGTAGAATTGAAGAAATTTTAGAGAAAATTAAAAAAGATGGTTGAAAAAGGCCTGAAAATAGAGTAAAATATAGAAATGCAGACAGAATTTCGGCTTGACCCTCGCGGCGGTCATAATAGATATAATTGTAATTTTGATTTTTTCAAAAAGTGGACGAATGAGATGGCTTATGTTTTAGGTTTTTTATATGCTGATGGTGATATAGTCGACTCGGCAAAGTCGTCGAGAACGCAGTTCATTAAATTTACAAGTAAAGATAAAGATATTTTATATATCATTAAAGCGTTCATACTATCAGAACATCCTATTCATTCTCGTCCACCGCGAAAAACATTATTTAGTGATGGCAGGATTTGTAAAAGCTCTGAGATATTTTATTTAAGAATTGGCAGTAGAAGAATGTTTGCCGATTTAACAAAGATTGGATTAGTACCAAATAAATCAAAAATTATTAAATTTCCACTTAATATACAAAATAAATATTTAAACCATTTCATTAGAGGTTATTTCGATGGTGACGGATGTGTCCATATTAAAAGAGCAAAGAATAAAAGACAAAAATTTATTTTTAAAGGACTTAGAATTATTTTTACTAGCGGCAGTAAAATATTTTTACAAGAGTTAAGCTTTTATCTTAGAAAGATAGTTAATATTAATCAAAATAGAGTGTACGATAGTAAAAGATCATATCAACTATGTTATTCGACATCCGACAGCATTCAATTATTTAAGTTTTTATATAGAAATCTTCTAAATAATGCTTATCTTAAAAGAAAGTTTAAGATTTTTTTGAAATATTTTCAATTGCGTCCCTTAAGAATTGATGGAGATGTTGAAAAAATATTAAAAAAATAAGAATGGCCAGGTATCCAAGTAGTTTAAGGAAACGCTCTGCAAAAGCGTTATACGCGGGTGCGAATCCCGCCCTGGCCTCAAAAATTTCGCCCGGGTGGTGGAATGGTTTACACGCAACACTTAAAATGTTGTGAGCGTTAGCTCGTGTGGGTTCGAATCCCACCCCGGGCACAATCGCTTCGCTCAAAATTCAAAACCACATTTTACAAAAGAAAATTTTTTATAATATGAAAGAAAATTTTACTTTCTTAATTTCTGTATCTGATCCCGAGTGCCAACTTGTTTGTCAAAGATTAAAACAGGCTGGGATTAAATATAGACTGAAGGATCGCCCCGAGAATGCACCCTGGAGAATTTATGGAGCACAGCCCCTTCTTTCTATTGGAAATATGATTTTTGTACCAGTTTCTGAATTAGAAAGAGCTAAAAAATTACTTGGGCTTAAAAAATAAAGATTTTACTATATCTACTTTTCGGTTTTTGGAATAATTTATGCTAAATTAAAACGTCCCGCTTTCAGCGGGATGTTTTTTTTATTCAAAACTTTAGATATTATCCTTCTAAGACCTCAACATATGTTCTTTTGGCTCCGAAATTTTTTGCCTCTTCATAAGAAG
>DAOWKS010000007.1 GCA_030643665.1 bacterium | reverse complement strand
TGTTTAACAATTTCTCTGTCGTCCCAAGCAATCTTTATTCCTTTGGCTACGCACATCCGGGGTTCGCAACCCTTGCCGGTAATAATCACTACATCACCCGGTTTAGCCAAACTCAATGCTTTTTTAATCGCTTCTTTTCTATCGAGTATCTTATAAACCGCTGATTTATGCTGATTTATGCCGATATTTTTAACGCCTTCGGCTATCTGGTTTATTATTTCCATTGGTGATTCGTCATAAGGGTCTTCATTGGTAAGAATAATCTCATTACAGTATTTGGCAGCAATTTTTCCAAGTTCCGGCCTCTTCCATTTATCTCTGCCCCCGCCAGCCGCCCCTAACACGCAAATTACTTTTTGAGCTTGTATTGTTTGGTAAACTTTTTCCAAAGCATCGGGAGTATGAGCATAATCTACTATAACTGTAAATGGTTTTTCCATCACGATTTCCATTCTTCCGGGAATTCCTTTTGTTTCTTCTAACGCGCTTTTACATTTTTCCAAGCTTATTCCTTGGGACAACCCCGCGCAAATCGCTGCCAATGAATTAGAGATATTAAATTTACCTAATAAATTAAGATTAAAATCAATATCATTTACAGAAAATTTTAACCCGTCTGGCATTAACTGACAATTTTCCGCCTTTATAATCTGATGCAAAAGTCTCTTGCTACGTAGCAAGAGACTTTTGATATTTTTCTCTTGAAGAGTAAAACCTATCTTTTTTTCTGCTGGAAATTGAAGAAAATATTCAGTATTATTGTCATCTAAATTAATAATATGAATTTTTTTAGCGGCTTTAAATAATTTTCCTTTGGCTTTTTTATAATTTTCAAAACTGCCATGACTTTCAATGTGTTCAGGCGTTAAATTGGTAAAAACAGCTGCGTCAAACGCAATAAATTTGTGGCGGTACTGTTTTATTCCCTCTGAAGTTACTTCTAAAACGACATACTGACATTGATTATTTACGGCTTGCCGTAAAAACTTTTGCAATTTCAGACGGCCGGGCATTGTCATTTTCAGAGTATTTATCCATTCTTTATCTCCAATTTTAAATTTTATTGAGGATAAAGAAGCTGTCTTAGAACCTGCTTTTTCTAAAATTTTTGTTGTTAAATTAACAACCGTAGATTTTCCATTAGTACCTGTTATTCCAATTACCTTGATTTTTTTTGAAGGAAAACCATAAATAACAGCGCCCAAAAATGCCAATGAAAAATGATACCAATCAATTAAAAAACAAGGAATAAGTTTTTTAATCACTTCTTTTATGCTCATTTTTTTATTCTATCTAAATTTTGCTTTTTTTACAAACTTATGATATTATTATCTTATGTCGCCCATTACTAAATCAGCTAAAAAATCCGTTAGGCAGAGTTTAAAAAGAAAAAGCCGAAACATTGGAAGAAAGAGAAAAATAAAAGACCTCTTAAAAGAGGTTAAGGGTTTAATTTCTGAAAAAAAAAATAAGGAAGTAAAATTGCTTTTGCCTAAGGTTTATAAACTATTAGATAAAGCCGCAAAAAAAGGACTGATTAAAAAAAATACAGTTAATAGAAAAAAGTCCAGGATAACCAAACTAATGAACAAGAATTCCTAAGGTTCTGTGATTAAAAGATCTATGGCTGTCTGCGGCTCTATTCTGCCGGTTTTTATATTCAGGTCTGCTTGAAATATTTTCTGGTAGATTTTTTTAATTGTTGAAAGGAAAATTGAGTTGCTTGCTGACAGCTTTTTTGAACTACGAAAGGATGTAATTTGCTTCTTTTTGAAATAGAATAATATGGCTGATTTTTTTCAATTAAATCTTTAATTATTAAAAGATTTCTAAACTGAAAATTAATCATTGAAAGAAGATATAAAGGATTATCGCCATTCTGTAAATGTTTATGAACTAATTCTAATGCTTGTTTTTTACCCGCCCGCAGATTGTTTTTTAAAGCAATCGCATCAATGGTTTTAAAAATATGGGTCTCTATTCTCGGACGCACTAAAAGTTTAATATCTTGTTCTTTAATTTCTTGGCCATTTTTAAAACTAACTAATTTTTTAATTTCATTTGAAAGCTGCCAAAGGTCGTTGCCAATAAAATTAACAAGTTTTTCTAAAGCCGTCTGGTCAATATCTGTTTGGTAATTTTCAAATTCTTTTTTGGTCCAGCTTCTTAATCTTTGTCCTTCTAATGGCTTAAACTCCTGACAGCGAGCTTTCTTTCTTAAAAATTTAAATAAAGCATTGTTTTTGCGCGGTTCTTCTGTCTCATAAAATAAAATAATATCTTGCAAACCAACAATTTTTTTTGTGTCTTTTAAAAAGTTTTCTTTAAAATTTTCGTTGGTAAGAGCTTCTTTTAAAACAATCAATTTTTTCTCGTCAAACATTGAATTCTGCTGAATCACGTTTTTAAAATCTTCAAAAGACGTTCGGCTGAGCTCAGTCGAAGCCTCTTTTT
>DAOWKS010000064.1 GCA_030643665.1 bacterium | reverse complement strand
GCTGCTTAGTTTTTACGGCTCTGGATTCAGTGAACAAAAAACAAAATGACTGATGTTTTGACCTGCCAACTCTTCCTCTGAATTGGTGCAGTTGCGCCAAGCCAAATCTTTCCGCGCCCTCAATGAGCATTACGCTGGCATTGGGCACATCAATGCCTACTTCCACTACCGAAGTTGACACTAAAATATCAATCTTGCCTTGTTTAAATTTTTTTGTTATTTGTTCTTTTTCTTGGCTTTTCATTTTGCCGTGCAGCATTCCTACTTTCAAATCAGGAAAAACCTTTTGCGACAGTTTCTCAAATTCCTCTTTCACTGCTTTCACATCATTCCAGTTTGTTGCTTCTTCTTTTTCATTGGGTTCAATTCTTGGGCAGACAACAAAAACCTGCCTTCCTTTTTTAATCTGTTGTTTAATAAAATCATATGCTTCCTGATGTTTTTCCGGAGCCACGACTTTGGTAATTATTTTCTTTCTTTCTTTGGGCAGTTCATTAATTAGAGACAAATCCAAGTCGCCATAAAGGGTTAAAGTTAGGGTGCGGGGGATAGGTGTGGCAGTCATTGATAAAAGATGAGGCACTAATTTGGTTTCTTTGTTGTTGCGTTGGCAGAGCCGGGCGCGCTGTTCTACGCCAAATTTGTGCTGTTCGTCAATTATAACTAAAGCCAAATTTTTAAACTTCACGGTTTTCTGAATCAAGGCGTGGGTGCCAATAAGAAGCTCGGCATTTTTTTCTTTGAGTTTCTTTTTACCGGTTAAAAGACCAATCTTGACATTAAAATCTTTCAGAAGTTTGGAAATTTCTTGAAAATGCTGCTGGGCTAAAATTTCAGTCGGAGCCATTAAGACAACTTGAAAGCCGGCTTTCACAGTGTTTAAAATTGCCATAGTTGCCACAACTGTTTTTCCCGACCCGACATCACCGTCCAAAAGCCGATTCATTGGTCTGGATTTTTCCAAGTCCTTTAAAATCTGCCAGGCGGATTTTTTCTGGGAATTAGTTAATTTGAAAGGCAATTGTTTTAAAAAATTTTGAACCAGCTTTAAATTTAAAGGAATAACTGTGGTTTTTTCTTTGGCTAATTTTTGTTTTTCTCTTAAAATCCAAAGCGACAGATAAAAAAGATTTTCAAAAGAAAATCTTTTCTGGGCCTGTTTAGCCAATTTTAAAGAATCAGGAAAATGAATCTGCCAGACCGCTTTTTCCAAATCCAAAAGATTATAAGATTGTTTTAATTTTTTCGGCAAAGGGTCTGGTAATTTGTTCTTTAATTCATTTAGGCACATTTTTATAATAAATCTTAGCCAGCGCGAGGAAAGTCCTTCGGTTTCCGGATAAACCGGCACCAATCTGCCGGTATGAGTCAAATCGTATTTCGCATTTATCTTTTCAAAAGCCGGAGACGACAAATAAATTTTTCCTTGTTTTTCGGATATTTTTCCGGCTAAACAGATAAAATCACCCTTTTTCAGAGTGTTTGTTAAATATGGCTGGTTAAACCAAATAACTTTTATCGCAGCGCTTGAATCTTGAACAATTGCTTGTGTCAGAGTCATTCTTTTTGTCCAGGTGCGGATATTTTCTATTTCCAGAATTTTTCCCTGAAGGCAAATTGTCTCTCCTGTTTTTGCTTTGGCAATTGGTACTATATTTGAAAAATCCTCATAGCGATGAGGGAAATGAAAAAGAATCTGCTGAACTGTTTTAATTCCTAATTTCTTTAATTTTTTCTGGTATTGAGGTCCGACTTTTGGAAGTTGTTCAATAGGAGTAGAAAGATTCATGTGTCCCCAGAAGGAATTGAACCTTCATCATTGGCTCCGCAAGCCAGTACTCTATCCATTAAGCTATGGGGACATGCTTTGACTATTGATTACTAACCATTAATTACCATAAAATCAGCAGAATTTCAAATTGACTTTGGCGAATTTAGCTGTTAAAATAATTATAATTGGAGGGGTCGCATAATGGTATTGCAGTGGCTTGCTAAGCCATGACGGTTGATCCCGTCTGCGGGTTCGAATCCCGCCTCCTCCGCCAGTTTTCTTTTGCTAATTTAAATTGGAGGGTTGGCTGAGTGGTTTAAAGCGCCGGTCTTGAAAATCGGTGGGAGAAATCCCTCGCAGGTTCGAATCCTGCACCCTCCGCCAGTCAGGATTTGGCAAACTTTTTGATGCCTCGCGCCTCGCTGCGGCTCGGCGCTCGGCTATCAATTTATATTCATTTTTGGCTGAAAAAGAAAATTGTTGATTAAGTAAAATATGGTTCGAGCCGATATTTTTCAGAAATGTTGTTATTTCTGATTTATTTTGGGACGAAATCAGTTTTTGAGCGTAATTTAAGCTTCGGACAAAGGCCCGAGCCGGTTCGAGCCAAGACACGCCTTTTTCCTCAAAATCCCTAATTTTCTCTCGAAGCTCTACTTTTTTGGTGAGCATTTTTTGTTTTCGGGCAGTATATTCTTCAACCAAAATCACTTCATCAAGATAGGCAGAAAGTAGCTTATCAAGTTTTGAGTCGATGTCTTTTAATTCCTCTTTGAGATTTTGGACAAAAACCATCATTTCTTCCCTCGCTTTCTGCTCATCTTTTTCTAACTCTCTCAAAACTTTCTGCGTGTCTTGGCTCGACAAAGAAACTTTTTGAAGAAAGGAAACAAATTGTTCCATTAGTGTTTCTTCGCGGATATATTTTTGCGAGCAAACGCCTTTTTTCTTTGTACAGCGATAATAGTTATGGCTCTTTTGTCTTTCAGCAGTAATCGCGCCGCCGCATTCACCACAAGTCATCAGTCCTCGGCAGGGGAAAGAGCGTTCAGTTTTTCTTTCCATTTTGTGTGCTCTGGCCATCATTACTTCTTGGCACTTATCAAAAAGTTTCTTTGAAATTATTGGCTGGTGCGATCCTTGATACATTTCGTTGTTAAAAGTAAACACTCCATAGTAGAAAGGATTTTTAAGTAGTCGCTGGACACAGGAAACTGAAAGAATATTGCCTTTATAGCTTCGCAGGTCTAAATCTTTGAGAATTTTAGCAATCTGTTTCAGGGTATATTTACCGGTTGAATATAGCTCAAACGCTTTTTTGATGAGAGGTGCTTTTTCTTCATTAATATCAATATCTCTTGTGCGATGGTTATTGATATAGCCAAGCGCTGCAAAGCCGGGCCAGATACCCTTGCGAAGTTTAGCCCTATGGCCTCGTTTAATATTTTCTGCCAAATTATCAATGTAATATTTACTTTGGCCAAAGGCAATGTTCAGCATAAATTTTCCTTGCGGTGTATTATCAAACCAAAATATCGGAAATTTCAAATCTTTTAGTTTTCCCGTGTCCAGTAGATAGATAATTTTTCCACCATCAATACTATTTCTGGCGAGTCGGTCAGGATGCCATGCTAAAATACCATCAGTTTTACCTTGTTCAATATATGACAACATTTCGGCGAACTTCGTTCGCCCAGGTTCTTTGGCAGTTTGGGCCTCGCAGAGCGAGGCAACAATTTCAAGTTTTTCTTTGGCGGCAAATTCTTTCAG
>DAOWKS010000020.1 GCA_030643665.1 bacterium | reverse complement strand
GCAATAAAAGCCAATATGGATTCAATGAGATTATCTCTGGAAATGGAATATACTGAAAATCCTCTTACCGGGTATGCGACAAGCACTGGATATGATAATGCCAAAGCTGCTGCTGAAGACAACACCGCTGACTTTTCTGATACCATTAATATTCAAACTGATTCGTATTGTATTGAGAGCACTTTGCCCGGCGGAGGTAGTTGGTGCGTAGATAGTACTGGTTATGTTGGAGATACTGCATTGTGTTCTGGTATTGCTCCTCTTACTGTAGATTGTGCCGGTAACTAATGAACCATAAATGATGAATTTAGAAAATTAGGAAAAACTGGCAGAGAACAGTTCTCTGCCAGTTTTTCTTTATTGAGTTTAGTTCTCTAATAATATACAATGAATTAATGTTTCAAATTTTGACATATATAATAATATTTCTAACGGGGCTTATTGTTGGTTCTTTTTTAAATTGTGTAATTTATAGATTAGAGAAAAAAGAAAGTTTTTTATCCGGTAGGTCTTATTGTCCTTATTGCAAGCATATTTTGTGTTGGCAGGATTTAATCCCTGTTTTTTCTTTTTTATTATTAAAAGGAAAATGCCGCTACTGCCATCAAAAAATATCTATCCAATATCCTTTAGTTGAACTCGCCACTGGAATTTTATTCGTTCTAATTTTTAGTCATTGGTCATTGGTCATTGGAAATGGAGCACATTTTTTAATGTGCTCGACTCTGGTCTGGGATTTATTTTATTTATTAGTAATTGCTTGTTTTCTGATTATAATTTTCGTCTATGACTTAAAACACTATATTATTCCGGATAAAATAATCTATCCGGCAATCATTATCGCTTTTTTATATCAGTTGTTTGGTCATTGGGATTTTATATTCGCTGCCTTTGGCGCTGCGGCATTTTTTTTGGCGATTGTTTTAATTTCACGCGAAAAATGGATGGGAATAGGCGATGTAAAACTCGCTTTTTTAATGGGATTAATTCTTGGTTGGCCCAATGTCTTAGTTGCTTTGTTTTTAGCTTTTTTTCTTGGCGCTATAATAGGAACAGGATTAATAATCAGCAAAAGAAAAACCCTCAAATCACAAGTGCCTTTTGGCCCCTTTCTAATAACAGGAACATTTATGGCTTTATTTTACGGTCAGTATATTATTAACTGGTACTTACATTTAATTTGGTAATTATGACATCTAAAGGTTTTACATTATTAGAAATCGTAGTGGTGACTTCAATTATTATTCTGCTTACTGTTGTTGTTTTTGTTGATTATAGAGGGACAGAAAAGGACTTTGCCCTTACGCGCTCGGCTCATAAATTAAGTCAGGATTTAAGACAAGTTGAAGAGATGGCAATGTCTTCCCAAAAAACTCCATTGGAATTTGGCGAACAAGTTTTTCCCAAAGGAGGATACGGAATTCATTTTGTTGAAAATTCTGATTCTTATATTTTATTTGCCGATTGTAATGATAATAACAATTATGACAGAACCGGCGGAGCAATATCTTGCGAAGAAGCCACCAATCTTACTCCTTATCCTGAAACAATTAAAGAGTTTTTTTTAGAGGAAGGAATTAAGATAAAAGAAGTTGTTCCTTTTCCTTCTCCTTTAAATATTACTTTTACTCCTCCTGACCCAACAATAACTATTTCTGGCGGGACACAAGCTGTAATTACTCTTTGTTTAAAAGACAATCAAGAAATAACCAAAACCATTACAGTTAATACAGTCGGTTTAATTGATACCGAATAAAATAATTATGAAGGGTTTTACCGTATTAGAGGTAATTTTAGCCATTACTATTTTAACCACTGCCGTGGCTGGCGCTTTTATTTTAATTATTCAGGTTATCAGCGCAAGCGCGACAATTCAATCAAAACTAATTGTTTCTGAGCTTGCTCAAGAGGGGATTGAAATAGTTAAAAATATCCGCGACACAAATTGGCTAAGACAAGCAGATAATCCTGAAATTCCCTGGTATAACGGATTGGATCAAGGAGATTGGGAAGCTGATTATGCCAGCCAAAATTTAACAAGCCGTTCTTTTGGAAGCGGAACTTATTTATACATTGATGATAATGGTTTTTATAGTTATTCACCAAGCCAAAACCAAACCAAATTTAAAAGGAAAATTACTATTTCAGAGAGACGAGATTTAGACGAACCGCCTGACGAAGAAATAGATCGTCTAAAAGTTAGTGTTGAAATTCAATGGGAGGATAGGGGAAAAACTCATCCGCCGATTATTGTTCATGCATATTTATATAACTGGAGACCACAATGAAAAATTTAGAAAAAGCATATACTTTAATTGAAGTTTTGGTTGCTATTGCTATTTTTACAATAGTGATTGCCGCTCCAACCGGTTTTTTGGTTGGTTCTATCAAGGGACAGCAAAAAGCATTAAGTTCCCAGAAACTTTTAGACAATGTTTCCTATTCTTTGGAATATATTAGTCGGGCCCTGCGGATGGCGAAAAAAGATATATACGGAACTTGCATTAGCGCCGGCTCAAATTTTGAAAATCCTATGCACGATACTTCAAAAATAAGATTTTTAAATTATAACAATCAATGTCAGGAATTTTCTTTAAGCGATGGCCAATTAAAACAAAGAAAATCAACAACTAACAAAGAAGAGGACTTGGGAGAATTTCTACCTTTAACATCCGATGATTTAGAGATTGAACTGCTTAAATTTAAACTTTTTGGCCAAGAGCAAGAAGATGAATATCAACCCAGAGCAACCCTTGTTTTAGATATAAAAGGAATAAAAAGTCAAAAACCCGAACTTCAGTCCAGAATAAAAATTCAAACAACAATTTCACAAAGAAACCTTGATGTCCGGTATTAAAATTCAAAATTTTTAATATTTTATTTTTATGAATTTGAAAAATTCAGAAAAAGGTATATCACTTTTATTGGTGGTTTTAATTAGCAGCGTGATTTTGTCTATTAGCTTAGGCATCAGCGCTATTTTAATAAAGCAAACAAGAATAATGGAGAGTGTTGGTTATTCAGTAATTGCTTTTTACGCTGCTGACACCGGGGTGGAATCTGCTCTTTATGATCTTTACAAATCTTCTTCTCCAACATCCTGTCATTCTGAAGAATCTGACAATACTACTCTTGGTGACGCATATTATGACACTGAAGCAAAATGCTGTCATTTCAGTTTTGAAAAATGTTCTTTTACAGATCCTGAAAACCCGCCTGAAAATCCAGAAGATGAAAGACCTTGTCCTTTAGGCGATGTGCACATTGATTCTAATTGCAATGCTTTGAATTTTTGCCTGAAATCAGCTGGCGGCTATAAAACTACCAAAAGAGCAATTGAAATAAGGTATTAGTATGTCCAAGCGGCAAACTCATCAAAGAATCAAAAAGTTAAAGAAGGTGATTAACTATCACCGTTTTTTGTATCACGTCTTGGACAAGCAAGAAATTTCTGACGCGGCTCTGGACTCTTTAAAACACGAACTTTACAAATTAGAACAACAAGAGCCTGAATTTATTACTCCTGATTCTCCCAGTCAAAGAATAGCTGGAAAACCATTAAAGGGATTTAAAAAAATAGAGCATAAAATCCCTATGCTTTCTATGGAAGATGTTTTCTCTCCTGAAGAATTAAAGGAATGGGAAGATTATTTAAAGCGATTAGTCCCGCATACGGGGGGGTTTGATTTTTTCGCCGAGTTAAAAATTGACGGTTTTGCCGTCACTTTAATTTATAAAAATGGCATCTTTGTCTGCGGCGCCACGCGTGGCAGCGGCGCGATAGGTGAAGATGTCACCCAAAACTTAAAAACCATAGAAAGCATTCCGTTGAAACTTCGCAAAACTTTGGCGGATGAAATTGAGATTCGAGGTGAGGTTTATATGAACAGAAAAGATTTTGAAAAAATAAATAAGGAAAGAAAAAAGAAAAGAGAACCTCTTTACGCCAATCCGCGAAATTTGGCTGCCGGCTCCATCCGCCAGCTTGACCCAAAATTAGCCGCGTCCCGGCCTCTCAAATTTTTGGCTTATGACATTGTGACTAACCTGGGCCAAAAACAACACTCGCAAAAACACCAGCTCCTTTCTGTTTTGGGATTTAAAACTGATAAAGGAAGAGTTTGTAAGAATCTGTTCCAAGTAATAAATTATTGGCAGGAAATTGCCAAAAAAAGAAATTTTCTGCCTTTTCAGATTGACGGAATAGTGGTTTGCGTAAATGACAATTCTCTTTTTCAAAAATTAGGAACAGCCGGAAAAAGCCCTCGGGCAATCAGGGCTTTTAAGTTTTCTCCGGAGCAAGCTACCACTATTATTCAAGATATAAGAATTCAAATAGGCAGAACCGGCGCCTTAACTCCGGTAGCTGTTTTAAAACCAGTTGAAGTGGGCGGCGTAACAATATCAAGAGCAACCTTACATAATGAGGATGAAATTAAGCGTCTAAAAGTGCGGCTTGGCGATACAGTAATTATTGAACGCGCCGGAGATGTAATTCCCAGCGTAGTAAAAGTTTTGCCAGAGCTTCGTTCCGGCAGGACAAAAGAATTTCATTTTCCAAAAAATTGCCCGGCTTGCGGAGGAGAAGTAAAAAGACAAAAAGGGGAAGTAGTTTGGCGCTGCCCGAACCCGAAATGTTTTGCCCGGCAAAAAGAATATTTTTCTCATTTCATTTCTAAACCTGCTTTTGATATTGACGGGCTTGGTCCAAAGATTATTAATCAGTTAATGGAGCAAAGTTTAATTTCCGACCCGGCTGACCTTTTTCAATTAAAAGAAGGTGATTTAATACTTTTAGAGAGATTTGCCGAAAAGTCAGCCAAGAATTTAATTTCAGCAATTCAAAAAAGAAAGGAAATTGAATTAGCAAGATTTATTTATGCTTTAGGAATCAGGAATGTCGGCGAAGAAACCAGTCAGGATTTAGCCCAACATTTTCAAATATTAGAGAACATAAAAAACGCAGGATTACAGGATTTAGAAACAATTTCAGATATTGGACCAATATCAGCCAAGTCAATTTATAATTGGTTTGAGCAGGACAAAAATTTACAATTCTTGGCAAAAATGGAAAAAGCCGGAGTAATTATCACTAATAATTTATCATTGGCGTTGGTGAAGCCTGGCTTCACCAGACTGAAAAACAAAACTTTTGTTCTGACAGGTGGTTTAGAAACAATAACCAGAACAGAGGCAAAAGAAAAAATCAGAAAACTTGGCGGGAAAATTTCCGAATCCGTTTCAAAACAAACTGATTATTTAGTGGTTGGCAAAGAACCTGGCGTCGTTAAATTGACAAAAGCCAAAGAATTAGGAATTAAAATAATTTCCGAAAAAGAATTTAATGTTTTTCTCTCATATTAAAAAACTGGATTGGATACTTATTATTTCCGCAACATTACTTGTTGCCATTGGCTTATTATCTATTTATAGTTCTTCATTAGGTAAAGGCGATTTTAGTAATTTTGAAAAACAAATTATTTTTTTTGGCATAGGAGTTTTTTTAATGTTTTTTTTAAGTTTACTTGACTGGAGAAACTTGCGCGAAGATCCATATTTGATTTTAATTCTTTATTTAATTTGTTTGTTCGGGCTTTTGGGTCTGTTTTTTTTCGCTCCGGAGATTAGAGGAGTGAAAAGTTGGTATAAATTAGGACCAGTTTCCATTGACCCGATAGAATTTACCAAGATTATTTTAATAATTTTATTGGCTAAATATTTTTCCAAAAGACATATTGAAATGTATCGGGCAAGACATATTTTGCTTTCCGGTGTCTATATTTTATTGCCGGTTATTCTGATTTTTTTCCAACCAGACCTGGGCTCGGTTTTAATTTTACTGTTATTCTGGTTAGGCATTTTGATTGTTTCGGGAATAAAACTTCGCCATTTTTTAGTTCTTTGCCTTTGCGGTCTTATAATATTATGTCTGAGCTGGTCATTTTTGTTAAAACCTTACCAGAAAGAACGTGTGCTTAGTTTTGTTGCGCCCCAGCTTGAGCCGTTAGGAATGAGTTGGACACAAAATCAGTCAAAAATCGCTATCGGTTCAGGAGGAGTTTTTGGCCAAGGAATTGGCAAAGGTTCGCAAACCCAATACGGTTTTTTGCCAGAATCGCAAACAGATTTTATTTTTGCGTCTATTGCTGAAGAAACCGGACTAATTGGAATATTGGTTTTATTTCTTTTATTTGCGATTTTAATCTGGCGAATTATGAAAATTGCTATTTTAACTGCGAGTAATTTTTGCCGGCTTTTTGCTTCCGGTTTTACTATTCTTTTAATTTCATCAATTTTTATTCATATCGGGATGAATATCGGCATATTGCCGATTATTGGAATTTCTTTGCCATTAATAAGTTATGGCGGTTCAAATTTGATTTGTATTTTTATTGGATTAGGCATATTAATGAGTATTAGGACTCATTAACCCCGCCCTCTATGCTATATGTATTGATTTTCTTATGATTAGAGGGCGGGGTTTTCCACAGTTTTGTGCTTGACAAGATATATCGGATATCCGAAGATATACTAATATGGGGAAAACTTTAGATGAAAAATCAGAATATATTTCGTTGCAAGAAGCAACAGAATATTGTAATTATTCACAGGAGTATTTATCATTAAGAGCCAGGCGGGGAAAACTAAAAGCAGCAAAATTCGGCAGAAACTGGGTGACTAAAAAAGAATGGTTAAAAGAATATCTAAAAAAAACCGAAGAGAATAACAATCATTTAAAAGTAAAATTATGGGGATCTAAGCGCGGATTTAGGGCAAAAGAATTTTTTCAAATTCGCCAGCTCCGATTTGCCGTAATAATTGGGCTGGTTTTTGTTTTATTAACAGCTGGAATTACTTTTGGCAAAGAGAGCTTTAAAAATGTTTATGAAAACCCTTTCCTTTTAGTTCAGCCCGTTGAAGATTTTATTGTTAATACCGCAAAAGAAACTTCTAAAAGTATCTCTAACGGGTTTCAAAAATTCAACCGGAGTGTCACGAGAGGAACGATAAAAATAGCTGAAGATATTTCTTACTTTGCTGATGATTTTGTTGAGGAAAAAATTGCTCAAACAATAATTCAGGGTTACACTATTGCTGATGATTTTATTGAGGAAAAAATTTCCTTGTTTGGAAAACAAATTACAAAAGGCGGTCAGGAGATAGCAGAAATGGTCAGCACAGGGTTTAAAAAGAAAATTGTCATAGAAAAAGTTGTCTCGGTTCCGGAAATAACCAAAAAAGAAATTGAAACACTAAAAGAAAAAATTGCCAAATTAGAAAAAGAGGAAATGCCGGCAAAAGAAATTATCAGAGAAATTGAAGTTAGTAAAATTACCAAGATTGAATCAGTCAAAGAAATTACCAAAGAAAAAATAATCACTAAAATAGATGAAGAGGAATTAAAAAAACTCAAAGCCCAAGTAGCTGAATTTTCCCTCTGGAGAACTGACATTGAAGAATTAAGAAACATTACCAAGAAACTTCAATCCCGGCCAACAGCAACAATGGCGGCCAGCGCTCCAATATATATTGCTTCCCAGGGTCTTCAGGTTGGCGGCGCCGGAATCTTTGCGTCTTTGGGTGTTTCCGGCTCTGCCGGCATAGGTAATTTAGGAGTGGGCGGTTCAACTTCCCTTGGCTCCACCGGTTCTGACAGTTTAACGGTAAATGCCACTTCTACTTTTAGGTTTCCTGTAACTGCGGAAGCCGGTCTGACTATTGGCACTTCAACCTTGGTTGTTGATTCTTTAGGTAATCTTACTACCACCGGAAACATTACTACTACCGGCATAGGCGATATTACAGTTGCCGGCAATCTTACTGTTGCCGGCACCCAGACCTTTACAAAATCTCCTACCTTACCTCATACTTTTGAGGTTTGGTCAATCGGGGTTGACGATTCTAACGTGTCTGACGCTTCGCTTTTCCTTAATCCTTCAACAGCCGTGGCTGACGCCAATCTTTTTGGCATTGCCGTGGGCGATTCAACAAAATTCCTGATTGACGCCGAAGGCGATGT
>DAOWKS010000019.1 GCA_030643665.1 bacterium | reverse complement strand
TTGTTCAACTCCTTCTCCACCTCGGCCAATAATAAGACCAGGCCTGGGGGAAAAAATAATAATATTTATTTTTTCCGGAAACCTTTCAATTTCAATCTTTTCTATCCCTATTTTTTCCAACTTGCTTGTTAAAAATTCTCTAATGTTAAAATCTTGTTCCAGATATTCAGGGAACTTTTTTTTGTAAAATCCGCGAGAATTCCAATCATTTATTTCTTTCAGCCGAAATGATTTTGGATGAACCTTATGAGTCATAATTTAGAATGCTTTTCGCCTAAAAACTTTTTTTATTCCCCTTTCAATCTTGGGTCTTTTTATTTCTAATTTAGGTTTTAATTTGGGCTTTTCAACCTTTGACGGTGGTTTTTTTACCCTGTTAAATAATTTCGCCTTTGGCGAAATTCTTCCGCTTTTTGCGGAAGATTTAACAAGGTGAATCTCGTCAAGAGCAATAGTTATATGAGAGCTTTTTTTCTCAATTTGGTCGGCTCTTCCTCTTGCTCGCGCTAAGAATCTTTTATTTTTTGGACCTTCATCAACTAAAATTTTAGATATGTAAAGATTTGCTTCGTCTAAATGAAAATTATTTTTAGCATTGGCAATGGCTGATTTTAAAAGTTTTAACAAAGGACCGGATGTTCTTTTTATAGTAAAATTTAAAATATGCTGAGCCTGCTCAACTGTTTTACCCCGAATTAAATCAGTAACTAAGCGAACTTTTCGAGGAGTAATTCGTAAATAACGAAGTTTAGCAATAACTGACATAATTGTTATGTGGTTTTAGCTTTTTGTTCCTGTTCTTTCTGTATTTTTCCGCCATGCCGACCAAATTTAGTGGTTGGAGAAAATTCACCTAAGCGATGACCGACCATTTCTTCGCTTATTTTAACGGAAATAAACTCCCTACCATTATGAACTCCGAAAGTAAAACCAACCATTTCCGGTATAATGGTGCAGGCCCGAGACCAGGTTTTAATAACCGCGCCGGTGCCGGGTTTTAAGTTCTTAATTTTTTTCAATAACTTCTCATCAATATATGGACCTTTTTTAAGTGACCTAGACATATTATTTCAAGATTATATATTTATACATTAGCGAAAAAAGGTTCTCCGCTGAAAGCGGAGGTTCTTATCTCTTTTTGTGTCTTCTTTTAATAATATATTTGTCTGTTCTTTTATTTCTTCTTGTCTTTACTCCCAAGGCCGGTTTTCCCCAGGGAGTTTTTGGCGCTTTTAACCCAATAGACGTTCTTCCTTCACCACCGCCGTGAGGATGGTCAACCGGATTCATTGCAGTGCCTCGCACGACCGGCCTTCGACCCATCAATCTTTTTTGACCGGCTTTTTTAATTTTTTCAAACCTCTTTTCAGAATGAGAAACCTGACCAATGGTGGCAAAACATTCTTGGCGAATCCGACGTATTTCTGAAGAAGGCATCTCTAAATTACAAAAACCTTGCTCGTGAGCTAAAACTTTGGCGCTGGTTCCTGCTCCCCTGACTAATTTTCCTCCTCTTCCCTGCTCCATTTCAATATTAAACACAGACGTTCCTATTGGAATATTTTTCAATCTTGTCCTGTTTCCTGATTTAATTTCTGCTTTTTCAGAACAAAGAACTTCATCGCCAATTTTTAAACCCTGGCCAGCCAGTTGGTATCTTTTTTCTTTGTCATCGTATTCTAAAAGAGCGATAAAAGCCGTGCGATTAGGGTCATATTCCAAAGCAATAATTTTAGCCGGCATATTTATTTTCTCCTGCGCGAAATCAACCAACCGATAAAGACGCCTTGACCCCCCTCCCCTGTGCCGAACACTAATCCTGCCGCTGGAAGACCTGCCGCCTGTTTTTTTTAAAGCCCTAATCAATTTCTTTTCCGGCTTTTTTTTAGTCAATATCTTTTTCATTGTGAAAACTACTGTGATAATACTTCAATTTTCTGTCCTTTTTTTATTTTAATTATTGCTTTTTTGTATGCTTTTCGCCAACCCAATATCCTTCCCAACCGTCTTCGCTTTCTGCGAACCTTAACAATATTTACTGAAACCACATTTACTCCGTAAAGCTCTTCTATTGCCTTTTTAATTTCTGTTTTATTTGCTCTGGGGAAAACTCTAAAAATATACTGGTTTTTGTTTGCTAAATCAGTCGCTTTTTCGGAAATATGGGTAAATTTAAAAACTCTGTTTGCTAAATCAGAAACTTTTCTTTTTTTCTCAATGGGTCTCTTCTCAACTCCAACCTTAGAAGGTTTTTTAATCTCTTTCGGTTTTTCTGCTTTTGGCTTCTCTCCTTTTGGCTTCTCTCCTTTTTTTTTAAAAAAATCTAATAACTTCATATACAAAATGTTTTTTCTATCACTTTTATCGCTTCTTTCGGAAGCATTAAATATTTATAATTCAAAATATCAAGGCAATTCAAATCCTTAGCAGGGATTGTGGCTGTTTTGGGAATATTTCTCGCTGATAAAATTACATTTTTATCCTTTTTTGGCAAAGCAATTAAAACGCTTCCTTTGTTTATATTTAGTATCTTGTATATTGTATTTCGTATTATTTCTATCATTTTTTTTGTTTTTGCCTTTTCAACTTTTATTTCATCTAAGAGCACCAATTCTTTATCTTTTGCTTTTTGTGAAAGAACCATAAATAACGCTTTTCTTCTTATTTTCTTTGGAATTATTTTGTCGTATTTCCTTTCTTTTGTGGGTCCGAATGTTATTCCTCCACTGCGCCATAAAGGCGAACGAATTGAGCCGGTTCTTGCCCGGCCTGTTCCTTTTTGGCGCCAGGGCTTTCTGCCGCCTCCTTTTACCTCGCTTCTGTCTTTAGTATGAGCAAGCACTCTCCTCTGATTCGCCATTTGCGAAACAACAACCTGATGAACCAAATCAGCATTAAATTTAACATCAAAAACTTCAGATGGCAAGTCTGTTTTTCCGGTTTCTTCTCCTTTTTGATTATAAATAGGGACTTTCATAAATTTTTAATTATCAAGGAACTTGTCCTTGACAAGATTTTAATGATACGCTATCCTAATTTTAAAGGTGAGAAAAATGTATGGACTATATGGACTATCAGGACTAATAACGCCAGAAGAGAGATTAATAAAGCAAGCAAGGAAAATTTACGCTTTCTTTATTATCTATTATGGTATTCTGGCAACGGTTACAATATTACCATTATTTGTAACCACATAGCTTTTAATATAAAAAGTTTTATGGCGTAGCCTTGTGCTATTGCCTATTTTTTTTGTTCAATTTTCAATTTGATAAAGCGAGGGAAGTAATTTTTGGGACAATCCGCAGCGAATTGGCTTGGTTTCCCGCTGAAAGCGGGAACAATTCGCGAGTAGACAGCGATTTTTCGCTGGAAAAAATCGCGGGTACCAAGAATTAGCTTCCCGAGCGAATCTCCAGCAATGTTCCCCTTCTCCCGGGCACCGCTCCTTTCACAGCCAATAAATTATTTTCTTTGTCTACTTTTACTATTTCTAAATTCTTTACTGTTACTCTGTCAGCGCCCATTCTGCCCGGCATTTTCTTGCCTTTGATTACTCTTTCCGGATAAGCGCTGCCTACTGAACCTAAAGTTCTCTGTTCGTGTTTTGTGCCGTGAGTCGCATTTCTTCCATGAAATCCCCATCTTTTTACTCCGCCCTGAAATCCTTTACCCTTGGAAATCCCGGCAATTTTTACTTTGTCCCCTTCCTGAAAAACAGCCACATCAATCTTATCCCCTATTTTTGTATCTTGAAGCTTATCTTTTGTGTATTGTAAATTGAATTCTCTGATATATTTAAACTCTTTTCCCTTCATTGTTTTTTTAATCTTATTTTTTTTCTCAATCTTTTCAAATCCAATCTGAATTGCTTCATACTTATCTTGGTTTTTTGTTTTTATTTGGGTAACCACGCAAGGTCCGGCTTCAACTAAAGTTACCGGGATTACTTGTCCTTTTTTGTCAAAAATCTGCGACATCTCCAATTTTTTTCCTAATATAAATTTCATATTACCGCTAATTTATGCTGATAATTGAAAACCGGGCATAGCCCGGTTTTTTTCTTCCATGACTATTTTACTGATTTTTCATTCAAGATATATATTTACACATTAACGAATTAAGGTTCTGCCGAGCGAAGCGAGGCAGGTTCTTACATTTTAATTTCAATATCAACCCCGGCTGATAAATTCAAACCCATTAAAGCGTCAATGACTTTTTGATTAGGATTTAAGACATCAATCATACGCTTATGAATTCTCATTTCAAACTGTTCACGCGCGTCTTTATGAACAAAAGAAGCCCTATTCACCGTGTATTTTTTGATTTCTGTCGGTAAAGGAATAGGCCCTAAAACTTCAGCGCCATAACGCAAAACTGTCTCAATAATCTGGCGGGCAGAATTATCAATTACTTTGTGGTCGTAAGCCCGAAGCTTTATTCTTAACCTTGGCTTAATCTCTTTTTCTTCTGCAGCTTTCTTTTTTGTCGGCATCTTAAAAGAACCTTAAATTAATTTCCAATTGATAATTTACTTTATAATCTTTATCACTACTCCGGCGCCAACTGTCTTTCCTCCTTCCCTGATGGCAAATCTCTGTTTTTCTTCCATAGCAACCGGCGCAATTAATTTAACTTTCAAATTCACAGTATCGCCGGGCATTACCATTTCTGTTCCTTCCGGTAAAACTATATCGCCGGTAATATCAGTGGTTCTAAAATAAAGCTGCGGTTTGTAACCGGAAAAGAATGGCGTATGTCTGCCACCTTCTTCTTTAGTCAAAATATAAACCTCACTTTCAAATTCAGTATGAGGAGTAACCGAACCCGGTTTTATTAAAACCTGGCCTCTTTCAATTTCTTCTTTTTTAAGACCTCTCAGTAAAATTCCGACATTGTCACCAGCTCTGCCTTCGTCTAAAATTTTGTTAAACATTTCAACGCTCACCACCGTTGTTTTTACCGTGGGTTTTAATCCGACTAATTCAACTTCCTCGTTGGGATGAACAACTCCTCTCTCAACTCTGCCAGTGGCAACGGTGCCGCGACCGGCAATAGAAAAAACATCTTCAATTGCCATTAAAAACGGCTTTTCCGTTTCTCTGGCCGGCTCGGGAATGTGCTCGTCTATTGCTTTAATCAAGTCAAGAATTGGCTTGACTGGTTCATCGTCAATTGATTTTGCCTCAAGCGCTTTCAAAGCCGAACCGCGAACTATCGGAACTTCATCTCCGGGATAATTGTATTTCTTCAAAAGTTCTCTGATTTCGCCTTCAACCAAATCAATCATTTCTGTATCATCTACAGTATCGCATTTATTTAAAAAGACAATAATCTTGGGCAATCCGACCTGGCGGGCTAAAAGAATATGCTCTCTGGTTTGAGGCATTGGACCGTCAGACGCGGAAACAACTAAAACAGCTCCATCCATCTGCGCGGCGCCGGTAATCATATTTTTAATATAATCAGCGTGACCCGGACAGTCAATTAAAGCATAGTGCCGGTTTTCTGTTTCAAATTCAGTATGGCAGATATTAATTGTCAAACCGCGCGCCTTTTCTTCCGGCGCGGAGTCAATCTGCTCAATACTCTTTTCCGAAGCGCTAAGCCCTTTCATTTTTATAATTTTAAGGATAGCCGCGGTCAAAGTGGTTTTACCATGGTCAACATGACCAATAGTGCCGATATTAAGATGAGGTTTTGTCCTCTCAAATTTTGCTTTCTCAGCCATTTTTTACAGGGTTTAGGATTTAGGTTTTAGGTTTTTAGTTATTTCTACTAATCCCCTAAACGCTAAACTCTAAATACCTAAATTTAATTATATTGTTATCTTACTCACTTTAAAAATAAAGTCAATAGTTTACTTTCTTTTTCCTTCAATAATCTCCTGGGTAATATTCTGGGAAATTTCTTCATAATACGCAAATTCCATAGTAAATGTGCCTCTGCCACCGGTCAATGACCGCAAAGCAGTGGCATAACCAAACATTTCAGACAAAGGTACTTTAACTGAAATTACCTTCATTTGCAACCTGTCCTTGGTTTCTCCTATTTTTCCCCTTCGAGCTGACAAATCGCCGATAACATCACCGAAAAATTCTGCCGGAACAATTACTTCCACTCTCATAACCGGCTCTAATAAAATCGCTTTTGCTCTCTTGCAGGCCTCTTGAAGCGCCATAGAACCGGCAATTTTGAAAGCTATTTCCGAAGAATCAACTTCGTGAAAAGAACCGTCATAAAGCGCTACTGAAAAATCTACGAGAGGGTAGCCGGCTACCACACCCTTGTCTATCGCTTCTTTTATTCCTTTTTCAACTGCCGGAATAAATTCTTTAGGTATTGTTCCTCCTTTTATTTCATCAATAAATTCAAAGCCCTGGCCCCGTTCTTTCGGCTCTACTCTTAACCAAACATGTCCGTATTGTCCCCGACCGCCTGACTGTTTAATATATTTGCCTTCGGCCTCAGCCGTATTTTTAATGGTTTCTTTATATGCCACCTGTGGCCGTCCAACCGATGCGTCAACTTTAAATTCTCTTTTCATTCTATCAGTAAGCACTTCCAAATGCAACTCGCCCATCCCGGAAATAATTACTTCTCCTGTTTCCGCGTCGGTTTTTATTCTAAAAGTCGGGTCTTCTTCAGCCAGCTTTTTTAAAGCCAAACCCATTTTTTCCTGGTCAGCTTTTGTTTTTGGTTCTATACGAATGGAAATTACCGGCTCCGGGAAAATAATTTTTTCCAGAATAATCACATGGTTTTCGTCGCAAAGAGTATGGCCTGTGCCGGTATTTTTAAGTCCCACGGTAGCGGCAATATCGCCGGCAAAGACCTCGGAAACTTCTTCGCGTTCCTGAGCATGCATCCGCAGCATCCGGCCGATTCTTTCTCTTTGCCCCGTGTTTGCGTTTAATAAATAAGATCCTTTTGTCAAACAGCCCGAATAAACTCGAAAATAAGTTAAAGTGCCGACAAAAGGATCTGTGGCGATTTTAAAAGCTAATGCGGAAAATGGCTCTTGGTCTTCTGATTTTCTCTCTGTTTCTTCTCCGGTTTTTGGGTCGCTTCCCCTGACCGGCGGAAGGTCAAGCGGACAAGGAAGAAAATTTACTATCGCATCCAATAAGAGTTGAACTCCTTTATTATGCAAAGCCGAGCCGCACAACACCGGGATTAATTTGTAACTCAAGACCGCCTTTCTTAAGACCTTTTTTAATTCTTCCGCTGAAATTTCCTGCTTGGCTAAATATTTTTCTAAAAGTGTTTCGTCTTCAGCCACAATTTTTTCAACTGCTTTGGCTCTCCATTCTTTTGCCTTTTCTTTTAAATTTTCAGGAATTTCCTTGCTTTTAACAATTTCGCCGAAATCTCCTTCAAACTTAATGGCTTTCATATCAAGCAAATCAATTACTCCTTCAAATTTTTCTTCCTGGCCTATTGGCAGCTGCAAAGCAACAGCCAAAGGAGACAATATCTGCCAAATTGTCTCCAGAGATTTTTCAAAATCAGCTCCCATTCTGTCTATTTTATTAATAAAGCATATTCTGGGAACTTCAAATTTATCTGCCTGGCGCCAAACCGTCTCTGTTTGCGGCTCCACGCCGGCCACGCCGTCAAAAATCACTACCGCGCCGTCCAAAACCCGCAAAGAACGTTGAACCTCTACGGTGAAATCAATATGGCCCGGCGTATCAATAATGTTTATACGATGGCCTAACCAAAAACAAGTAGTCGCCGCCGAAGTAATGGTAATTCCCCTTTCTCTTTCCTGCTCCATCCAGTCCATAATCGCCTGACCGTCATGCACCTCCCCGATTTTATGGGAAATTCCGGTATAAAAAAGCATCCGTTCAGTAACGGTTGTTTTACCGGCATCAATATGAGCAATAATGCCGATGTTTCTATATTTTTCAATTGGATATTCTCTTGGCATAAAATAAATCTATCTGGCAAAGTGGGCAAAGGCGCGGTTGGCTTCAGCCATCCGATGAGTATCTTCTTTCTTTTTTATAGCTATTCCTTCATTCTTTGAAGCGGCAATTAATTCTTCAGCTAATTTTTCCTTCATTGGTTTTCCTTTTTTGGATTTTGCCGCCTGAAGGAGCCAGCGCATAGCCAAACATAATCCCCTTTCTGTTTTTACTTCTCTTGGAACTTGATAAGTGGCTCCGCCAATTCTTTTTGATTTTACCTCCAACAAAGGCGTAACATTTTTAAGCGCCTGCTCAAAAACTTCCAAAGGTTGTTTTTTGGCTTTTTCTTTAACAATGTCAAAACATTTATAAACAATTTTCTGGGCAATTGTTTTCTTGCCGCGCTTCATAACCTGATTGATAAATTTGGCAACCGTAACATCGTCAAAAATTATGTCTGGAGGAATTATTCGTTTTGTTATTTTTTTAGACATAAAAAACTTATGATTTTTTTAGACATAAATTTACTTCTTCTCCTTTTTAGCTCCGTATTTGCTTCTGCTCTGCTTTCTTCCTTCCACCCCGCCGGTGTCTAAAATCCCCCTGACCACATGGTATCTTACTCCGGGCAAATCTTTTACTCTTCCTCCCCTGATTAAAATCACAGAGTGTTCTTGAAGATTATGGCCAACGCCCGGGATATAAGCGG
The DNA here is from genome assembly GCA_030643665.1 of bacterium. Taxonomy (GTDB): domain Bacteria; phylum Patescibacteriota; class Minisyncoccia; order Minisyncoccales; family JAGMAB01; genus JAGMAB01. The sequence goes on along the minus strand of DAOWKS010000019.1, from coordinate 1,152 downwards.
TCACTTCCATTCCATTAGTTAAACGAACCCTGGCTACTTTTCTCAAAGCAGAATTCGGTTTTTTGGGCGTTACCGTAAAAACCTTAAGACAAACGCCTCTTTTAAAAGGAGAGGAATATTTCCTGGGTCGGTTTTTTAAAACATTAAAACCAAATTCCAAAGCCGGCCTCTTTCCAAGCTTTTTTGTTTTCTTTCTCGGTTTTTTAGTTAATTGATGAATAGTCGGCATAATAAATATAATATAGCAAACCTCAAATTAAATGTCAAAAAAAAAGAAGGGCAAAAATTGAATAAACTTATATTCTGCCCAAGTTTAAATCTAAAAAAGAGGGGCGCCGACGATTAAAGTAAAAATCCAGTTAATAATTAAAACAATCCAAGGAAAGAAAAAGAAAATAATAAAAAGCAGGATAAAAAGACCGAATTGGCTTAAAAATATTCTTACGTTCTCCATTTTTTGAGGCAAAAAAGTAAAAAGAATATGAGAACCGTCCAAAGGAGGAACAGGCAATAAATTAAATACCGCTAAAAGTATGTTTATGTAAACAATAAAAGAAAACATTAAATAAAGCCCTTGAAAATCAACTAATACAGGTAAAAATCTTAGAGCTGAACCGAAAACCAAAGCTACTGCCAAGTTTGAAGCCGGACCGGCCAGAGCTACTTTGGCAGAACCATATTTCTGGTCTTTAAAATTATAAGGATTAATAGGAACCGGTTTTGCCCAACCGAAAATAATTCCGCCTCCGGTTAATTTGGTCATTAAAATTAAAAAAAGAGGCACTATAACAGAGCCGACCGGGTCTAAGTGTTTTATTGGATTCAAAGTAAGGCGGCCGGCATTCTTTGCTGTCGGGTCGCCTAAATAATTTGCCATAAGTCCATGAGAAACCTCATGGATAACAATGGAAAAAATAAGAATAATGATGAGGAAAATGTATTCTAAAAACATTTTTTTATCATAGCATAATTAAAAACGCTTGCCAAAAAAATAAAAAAAGTTTATCATTTAATTATTATGGCAAAACAATGCGCTATCTGCGGCAAAAAATCAATGATGGTTGGAAAGTTGGTAAAACTGCGGGGAAAATATAATCCAACCATTAAAAAAAGAAAATACCCAAATTTACAATGGGTTCGCTTGCCTTCCGG